>NZ_JBFPFM010000057.1:0-14567 GCF_047977705.1 Curtobacterium sp. LFS084 | reverse complement strand
CCGCGCCGCGCCGCCGCGGACCCCCGCCCACGCGCCGCGCCGCGCCCCCGCCGCACCCCGCGTCAGAACAAGCCGGAGCGGGGCGCCTCCTCCGGGCCGTCGAGCCCGCGGAACATGTCGGACACGAGCGCCTCGATCTGCGGCTCGACCAGCCGCTCCACGGCCTCGGCGATCCGCGGACGGTGGTCGATCAGCGCCAGGCACACGGCCGTGCCGGTGGCCCGTGCGCACTCGTCGGAGAGCTCGATCTCGTGCCGGAGTGCCGCCTTCGCCTCGTCCGACAGCGGCTCGCGCGGCGCCTGCTCCGCAGCCCCGGTGCCGGTCAACTCGCCGAGCGTGAACAGGAACGGCTCCCCCGGTGAGGGCTCGGGGTCGACGTCGAGTCCCTGGAACTCCGGCTGCAACCCCTCGGTCGGTTGGTACCCGGCGTGCCGCTTCCGCGCGTCCGCCCGCTCGAGCTCGCGCTGCAGCAGCGGCAGGTTCTTCGCCGTGTAGTCGTCGACGGCGTCCTCGATGATGGTCGAGATGCGCCCGATCAGCGCGTGCTGGACCGCGTGCGGCACGTCCGGTCCGAAGCCCGCCGCCGAGGCGATCGGCGACCCCGTGCACTTCCGACAGATCCGGGTGCGGGGCCGCGCGGTGCCGATCTGCCACCGTGGCAGCCAGCGCAGCCAGACCTCGACAGCGCTCCGCACGCGTCCGTCGATGCCGTCCATGCCCCAACAGTAAGCCTGGAGGCGCGGATCACCCCCGCCATCCGGCGCGCGCGCACGAAACGGTCGGGTCCGTCAGCCCGTCGGTTCCGTCACGAAGTCGATGAGTTCCTCGACGCGGCCGAGGAGCTCCGGCTCCAGGTCGGCGAACGTGCGCACCTGCCCGAGGATCCGCTGCCACGCCCGGGCGATGTCGGCCTGCTCGGCGGCGGGCCAGCCGAGCGCCTGGCAGATGCCCTTCTTCCACTCGATCGAGCGCGGGATCGTCGGCCACGCCTGCAGCCCCACGCGAGCGGGCTTCACGGACTGCCAGACGTCGACGAACGGGTGTCCGACGACGAGCACGTGCGCGCCCCACTTCCCGCGCATCACCGCGTCGGCGAACCGGGACTCCTTCGACCCGGGCACGAGGTGGTCGACGAGCACCCCGACGCGACGGTCGTGCGTCGGCTGGAACTCGTCGAGCACGTCGGCGAGGTTGTCCACGCCGGAGAGCTCCTCGACGACGACGCCCTCGACGCGGAGGTCGGCTCCCCAGACCTTCTCGACGAGCTCGGCGTCGTGCTTGCCCTCCACCATGATCCGGGAGGGCAGGGCCATCCGCGCACGCTGCGACTCCACCGCGAACGATCCGGACGCGGTGCGGAGGCGACCGCCGTCGGAGGCGTGCCGCACCGCCGGGGCCGAGCCGCGCCTCCCGGCACCCGCACCACCCGCCGGGCCCGCACCGGCACCCGCACCCGCACCACCCGCCGGGCCCCGCCGCCCCACCGGCGCCTGCGGGCGTCCGAGGGTGACGAGCTCGCCCTCGAGCAGGAACTGCCCGCCGAACGGGAACGAGCGGGTGCGCCCCTTCCAGTCCTCGAGCTCGACGGTGCCGGCCTCGAGCCGGACCACGGCGCCGGCCCAGCCGGTCACGGGGTCCTCGAGGACCATGTCCCGTTCGAGCGGCACCTGCCGCACCTTCTGCACCCCGCGCGAGCGCCAGTCGCCCGAGAGCACGTCACTGCCGTACCGGTCGTCGTCCACCCGCACGAGGGTACTGTCGTCCTCGGCCCGGACGACGTCGACGGGCCGGACACCCCACCATCTCGACGGAAGGCCCACCCGTGCGCGCTGCCATCATCCACGCCCCGAACGACATCCGCGTCGAGGACCGCGACCAGCCCGAGCTCCTCACGCCGAAGGACGCCGTCGTCAAGGTCGTCGCGGCGTGCGTGTGCGGCTCGGACCTCTGGCCGTACCGCGGCGTCACCGAGACGAAGGCGGCGCACGGGATCGGTCACGAGCTCGTCGGCGAGGTCGTGGCGGTCGGCGGCGACGTGCACGACCTGCACGTCGGCGACTTCGTCATCTCCCCCTTCACCATGAACGACGGCACCTGCCAGGCCTGCCGCCACGGCATGACGACCGGCTGCGAGCACCTGTCCGGCTTCGGCGGGAAGGACGCCTACGGCGACCCGGTCGGCGGCGCGCAGGCCGAGTACGTCCGCATCCCGGACGCGGCCGCGACGCTCGTCGCGGTCCCCGGCCCGGTCGACCCGGCGCTCGTGCCCTCCCTGCTCACGCTGTCCGACGTCTTCTCCACCGGGCACCACGCCGCGGTCTCGGCGGCGGTCGGTCCGGGCAAGACCGTCGTCGTCGTGGGCGACGGCGCGGTCGGGCTCTCCGCGGTCCTGGCCTCGAAGCGGCTCGGCGCCGAGCGCATCATCGCGATGAGCCGGCACGCGGACCGCCAGGCGCTCGCCCGCGAGTTCGGGGCGACGGACGTCGTGTCGGAGCGCGGCGCGGAGGGCGTCGCGGCGATCCGTGCGCTGCTCGGCGGCGACCTGGCGGACTGCGCGGTCGAGGCGGTCGGCACCGAGGAGAGCATGGACCAGGCGCTGCACTCGGTGCGTCCGGGCGGCAACCTCGGCTTCGTCGGCGTCCCGCACGGGGTGCCCACGATCGGCACGCGGTACCTCTTCGACACGAACATCACCGTCGCGGGCGGCATGGCCCCGGCGCGGACGTACATCCCGGAGCTGCTGCCCGACGTGCTCTCCGGCGCGATCGAGCCCGGTCGCGTCTTCGACCTCGAGCTCCCGCTCGACGAGGCGGCCGAGGCGTACCGGGCGATGGACGAGCGCCGGGCGATCAAGGTGCTGCTCCGCCCGTAGGCGCGGCACGCTGGGCCGGGAGGCGCGTGGCGGGCCCGACCCGCGCCTCCCGGCCCGCGATGCGCGCGTCCAGGGCCGCGATCCGTGCGTGGACGGCGGCTCGCGTTTCGCGCAGCAGAACGCGTGTTTCGAATCGGTAAACAAACCTTTCAGTAAAGAAGGTTGTCCGTTACAGTCCTCGACATGACCACTCGAGGACGCACCCCCGGCCAGCCCGGCCTCCTCCGTGTGCTCAACGACCGCGCGGCGCTCGAGCTCCTGCTCGACGACGGGCCGCTCACCCGGAACGAGATCGCCCAGCGGACCGGACTGAGCAAGCCCACCGCTGCCGAGATCATCCGGCGACTCGAAGCAGCGGCACTCATCCGAGAAGCCGGCACCGCACCGCAGGCCGGTCGCCGCGGTCCGAGCGCCGTCGTGTACGAGGCGATCACCGACCGCGACCTCGCGGTGGCGGTCGACGTCCAGCTCGTCGACGTCCGCAGCACCGTGGTGGACGCCGCCGGCCGGACCTTCCCGGTCGCGACCCACACGATGTCCCCGACCGAGATGCGCGCCCCCGGCGCCGACATCGTCGCCGCCGCGATCTCCCGTGCGGCCGCTGCCGCCGGCGTCGACCCCGACCTCGTCACCGCGGTCGCCGTGGGTGTCCAGGCGAGCGTGGACCACGCGACCGACACCCTCATCTTCACCGACGGGCTGCCCGGCTGGCCCCGCGACCGGGTCGCCGCGACCCTGTCCGCCGCGCTCGGGGTGCGAGTCGTCATCGAGAACGATGCCAACCTCGCCGCCATCGCCGAGCGCAACATGGGCGCGGGGCGGACCCCGGGCTCGTTCGCCCTGTTCTGGATGGCAGAGGGCCTCGGCATGGCCCTCGACCTCGGCGGCCACCTGCACACCGGCGCCTCCGGGGCCGCCGGCGAGATCGGCTACCTCGGCGTGCCCGCAGCGGCTCGCTCCATCGACCCGACGGCCACGATCGTCGCGGACCTCATCTCCGAGTCCGCGATCATCGCCCTCGCCGCCGAACACGGGATCACGGCACCGGACGGCACCGCAGCCGACTGGCGCCAGGTGCTCCCGCAGCTGCCCGGACTCCCCGAGCAGCACCCGTTCACCACCGCCCTCGGCGAGCGAGTCGGGCACAACGTGCTCCCCGCCCTCGCCGTCGCCGATCCCGAGACGGTCGTGCTGCACGGCCCGACCGGGATCGCGGGCGGACCCGCCCTGGCCGCCGCCGTGACCGCCTGGCTCCGGACCCGCACGCGCTGGTCCACCGCCGTCGTGGCACCCGGCGTCCCCGACACCCCCGTCCTGCACGGTGCGCGCCACGTCCTCATCGACGTCGTCCGCACCGCGCTCGCGGACCGGCTCGAGCGCATCAGTGACGATGTGCCCGCGCCGGACCCCGTCGAGCGCCCCTGACCAGCACCACCCCACCCGCACCACTCGAGGCACCACAACCCGGCCCTGTCCCAGGGCTCTTCGGCGCGCCCGGAACCGGTGCCGCACGCTCGGATCCGTCCAGCGTGCGGCACCGCGACCGCACCGCGTCGGAGCGAGACCAGAGAGCGAGTACCGCAGTGTCCCTCCCCCAACCGAACGTCCCGCGCCGGACCGTCCGCCGCATCGTCACCGCGACGGCCGTCGCCGCGGTCGGCGCCCTCGTCGTCGCCGGCTGCAGCTCCGGCAGCAGCGCCGACTCGATCGACAAGACCGCGCCGAAGGAACTCACGGGCACCGTGTCCCTCTGGCACTTCTTCACCGGGCGCGAGGCCGGCGTCGTGAAGAGCGCCGTGGCCGGCTTCGAGAAGGCGAACCCCGGCGTCACGGTGGACATCCACGCCGGCCAGGACGACGAGAAGCTGCAGAAGGCGATCTCGTCCGGCCAGAACATCGACGTGGGCCTGTCGTACTCGACCGCCATCGTGGGCAGCTTCTGCTCGTCCGGTGCCTTCCGTGACCTCTCGCCCTACATCGAGCGCGACAAGGTCGACCTGTCGGACATCCCGAAGGCCGTGCGGTCGTACACGCAGTACAAGGGCACCCGGTGCACGCTGCCTGCCCTCGCCGACGTCAGTGCGTTGATGTACAACAAGCCGCTGCTCGAGAAGGCCGGGATCGACGCTCCGCCGAAGACCCTCGACGAGCTGAAGACCGACGCGCTGAAGCTGACGACGTACAACGCCGACGGGTCGATCAAGCAGCTCGGCTTCAACCCGCTCATCGACTTCTACGAGAACTCCCCCGAGCACTGGGCACCGATGGTCGACGGGTCGTGGCTGGACAGCAAGGGCAACAGCGTCATCGGCACGTCCGCCGCCTGGAAGAAGCTCATCACCTGGCAGAAGGACTTCGTCGACGAGATCGGGTACGACAAGCTCAAGGCCTTCACCTCGGGCCTCGGGCAGGAGTTCGCGGCCGACAACGCGTTCCAGACCGGCCAGGTCGCGATGCAGATCGACGGCGAGTACCGCACGGCGTTCATCAAGGACCAGAAGCCGGACCTCGACTACGGCACCGCGCCGACGCCGGTGATGGACGGCCTCGGCCACTACGGATCGACCTACATCGCGGGCAACGTCGCGGGCATCGCCAAGGGCTCGAAGCACCCCGAGCTCGCGTGGGCGCTGCTCAAGTACCTCTCCACGAACACCGACGCGCAGGTCACGATGGGCAACGGGTTGAAGAACATCCCGACGCTCACCTCGGCGCTGCAGTCCCCCGACCTCGAGGTCGACGAGAACTACAAGACCTTCGTCGACGTGGCGGGCAACGCGGACACGATGACCTCGCCCGGCACCGCAGACGGCGCCGCGTACATCGGCACGTTCACGAAGTTCTGGCAGGCGTACCAGGAGAACGGCGGGAACCTCGACGCCAAGCTCAAGCAGCTCGACTCCGACATCGACAACGCCAACCAGCTGGCTGGTCCGTGATGAGCGTCACCACCAAGACGACCGGCCGGGAGGCGCGGCTCGCCCGCGCCGCCCGGCCCACGGCCCCGACGGGGTCCGGGCCGGTGCCCCCGACGGCTCCACGGCGTCGGCCCCGCTCCGCCGAGTCACGGCGTCGGCTCGTTGCCCTGACGATGCTGGCGCCGGCCCTGGCGGGCCTCGTGATCTTCTTCGCCTACCCGCTCGTCGCATCGGTGTTCTACTCGTTCACCCGCTACAACCAGCTGCAGGAACCCGAGTTCGTCGGCCTGCTGAACTACCGGTTCCTGTTCACGCAGGACCCGCAGATCGGCCCCGCGGTCGTCAACACCATGTGGTTCGTGGTCATCCTCGTACCGGTCCGGATCGTCTGCGGCCTGCTCGTCGCGGGACTCCTCAGCCGGGCGAAGACGGCCACCGGGTTCTGGCGGACGCTGTTCTACCTGCCCGCACTGGTGCCGCCGGTCGCGAGCGTCGTCGCGTTCGTGTTCCTCTTCAACCCGGGGACGGGTCCCGTCAACCAGATCCTGCGGGTCTTCGGGATCGACGGGCCGCTGTGGTTCAACGACCCGGCGTGGTCGAAGCCCTCGCTCGTGATCATGGGCGTCTGGGTGATGGGCGACATCATGATCATCTTCCTGGCGTCGCTGCTCGACGTGCCTCGCGACCTGTACGAGGCGGCGTCGCTCGACGGTGCGAACGGCGTCCAGCAGGTGCGGCACATCACGCTGCCGACGATCGCCCCGGTCATCGGCTTCGCGGTCGTCACGGGGGTGATCGCCGCACTGCAGTACTTCACCGAGGCGGCGGTCGCGTCGGGCGTCGCGAGCGGCAAGGCGACCATCGGGGGCGGGACCGCGGCGCAGCTCGGCTACCCGGGCACCTCGCTCCTGACCTACACCGAGCTGCTCTACCAGCACGGTTTCGCGAACTTCCAGTTCGGCTACGCGTCCGCGATGGCCGTGGTCCTGTTCGTCATCACCGCGATCGTGCTCGTGCTCACGATGCGCCGGATCAGCGTGTTCCGACCGGAGGAGTCCTGATGACCGCCGTCTCCCAGTCCCCGCTCGCCCGGGCTCCCCGCGGCGCGGCACCCGGTGCTGCTCGCGGCCCGCGCCGGAGCGTGCTGCTCTGGATCGCGGAACACGCGGTCCTCGTGGCACTCGGCGTGCTGACGATCGCCCCGATCGTGTTCGTGGTCCTGACCTCGCTCATGTCGAGCAACCAGGCACTCACCGCGTCGATCCTGCCGCGCCCGTTCGACTTCTCGAACTACGGCCGGGTCTTCACCGAGCTGCCGCTCGCGCAGTGGTTCGGCAACTCGTCGATGTACGCGGTGCTCGCCACCGCGTTCATGCTGGTCAGCTCGGTCCCGGCGGCGTACGCGCTCGCCCAGATCCGGTTCCGGGGCGCGAACCTGGTCTTCACGGTGATCATCGTCGCGATGCTCCTGCCCCCGCAGGTGACCGCGGTGCCGGTCTACGTGATGTGGTCCGAACTGCACCTGACCGGCACGCTCTGGCCGCTCATCCTGCCGAACCTGCTCGGCGACGCGTTCAGCATCTTCCTGCTCCGTCAGTTCTTCATGACGATCCCGAAGGAGTACGGCGACGCCGCCCGCATGGACGGCTGCAGCGAGTGGGGCGTGCTCTGGCGGGTCGTCGTGCCGATGGCTCGGCCGGGCATCGCGTCGGCGGCGATCTTCATGTTCTTCCACTCGTGGAACGACTACTACGGCCCGCTGCTGTACGCGTCCGAGAACCAGGCCGCCTGGCCGGTGGCGTACGGGCTCGCCACGTTCCGCGGCCAGCACGGCACCGACTGGTCGATGACGATGGCGATGACCGTCGTCGTCATGGTCCCCGTCGTCGTCATCTTCTTCTTCGCACAGAAGGCATTCGTCGAGGGCATCGCGCTCACCGGCGTGAAGGGATAGCACCACAGTGAAACTCGCAGTCATCGGTGGCGGATCCACCTACACCCCCGAACTCGTGGACGGCTTCGCCCGGCTCCGCGACCAACTGCCCATCGACGAGCTCTGGCTCGTCGACCCCGACCCCGTCCGCCGCGAACTCGTCGGCGGCGTCGCGAAGCGGATGTTCGCGCACGCCGGTCACCCGGGCACGATCCACGTCACGGACGACGTGGTCGCCGGGGTCAGCGACGCGGACGCGGTGATGTTCCAGCTCCGGATCGGCGGGCAGGCCGCCCGGCACCAGGACGAGACCTGGCCGCACGAGGCCTGCTGCATCGGACAGGAGACCACCGGACCCGGCGGGTTCGCGAAGGCGCTCCGCACGGTCCCGGTGGTGCTCGAGTACGCCGAGCTCGTCCGGCAGCACGCCAAGCCGGACGCCTGGATCGTCGACTTCACGAACCCGGTCGGCATCGTCACCCGGGCCCTGCTCGAGGCCGGCCACCGCGCCGTCGGCCTGTGCAACGTGGCGATCGGCTTCCAGCGCCGCTTCGCGGAGGAGTTCGACGTCGCGCCGTCGGCCGTCCGGCTCGACCACGTCGGCCTCAACCACCTGACGTGGGAGCGCGGCGTCCACGTGACGGACGCTTCCGGCGAGCGCGACGTCCTGTCCGAACTGCTCGCTGCCGACACCGGCGCCCTCGACCGGATGGCGGAGAGCGTGCACATGCCGGCCGACCTCATCCGGCTGCAGCACGCCGTGCCCTCGTACTACCTGCGCTACTTCTACAGCCACGACGTCGTGCTCGAGGAGCAGCTGCACGCCCCCACCCGGGCAGAGGCCGTCATGGAGACCGAGCGGGCCCTGCTCGCGAAGTACGCCGACGCGTCCGTGGTCACGAAGCCCGCCGAGCTCGAGCAGCGCGGCGGCGCGTACTACTCCGAGGCGGCGATCGACGTCCTGTCGTCGATCCTCGGCGACCGTGGCGACGTGCAGGTGCTCAACGTGCGGAACGACGGCACCTTCCCGTTCCTGCCGGACGACCACGTGATCGAGGTCCCAGCACGCGTCACCCGTCAGGCGATCACCCCGCTCCCCGTCGCGCCGCTCGACCCCGACATGGTCGGGCTCGTGTCGGCCGTCGCCGGGTACGAACGCCTCGCGCTCGACGCCGCGGTGCACGGCGGTCGCGACCGGGTGCTCCGGGCGATGTGGGCGCACCCGCTCGTCGGGCAGGTCGACAAGGCGGAGCGGCTGACCGACCTGCTCCTGGCCGCGAACGCCGACCACCTGCCGTGGACCCGATCGGAGCAGCTGACGTGGGCGGGCTGAACCGCACCGCGTCGGGGGTTGCTCGGATCGTCCGGCCGCCGGCTCCCGTCCCACCGGATCCGACCGACGTCGTCCTCGCCGTCGACGGCGGTGGCAGCAAGACCGACGTCGTCGCGATCGCGCTGGACGGCTCGATCGTCGGACACGCTCGCGGACCGGGGTCGAACCCGCAGACCCGCGGCTGGGACGTGGCCGGCCCGATCCTCGACGACGTCCGGGCACGGGTCGTCAGCGGGCTCGGCGACCGTCGGATCCGGACGACGCACGTGTACCTCGCCGGGCTCGACCTGCACGACGAGCTCGTCGCGGCGACCGAGGCGCTGGCCCACTGGGAGGCGGACGGCGGCGCACCGCACGTCCTCGACAACGACCTGTTCGCGCTCCTCCGCGCGGGGACCCTGTCCCCGGACGCCGCGGCGGTCGTCTGCGGCACGGGCATCAACGCGCTCGCGGTCCGGGCCGACGGCACCACGGCGCGGTTCCCGGCCATCGGCGACGTCTCCGGCGACTGGGGCGGCGGCGCGTACCTCGGCAACCGGGCGCTGTGGCACGCGGCCCGGGCGGACGACGGCCGCGGACCGGCGACGGCCCTCGTCGGCGCGGTCCCGGCGGCGCTCGGTCTCCGCAGCGTCCGCGAGGTGACCGAGGCGATCCACTTCGGCCGCCTCGACCAGCGGGTGTTCAACCGGCTGTGCCCCGTGCTGTTCGAGGTCGCCGGCGCAGGTGACTCCGTGGCGCGCAGCGTCGTGGAACGCCAGGCGGAGGAGATCGTCCTGCTCGCGGCGGTCGCCCTCGAACGACTCGGCCTGGGCGGTGCCGCGGCCGGCCCGGTCCCGGTCGTCCTCGGCGGTGGTGTGCTCGCCGCGCGGGACCCGCTGCTCGTCGAGGGGGTCGTCGACGGCCTCGCTGCCCGGGTGCCCGGCGCGGTGCCGACCTGGGTGACCGATCCCCCGGTGCTCGGCGCGGGGTTGGCGGCACTCGAGTCCGTCGGGGCCGACGCCGCCGCGCTCGACCAGTTCCGGCAGGCGGTGCGCTCCCGGGCGTTCGCGAGCACCACGGCGCTGATCCGCTGACGCGGCGGCGGCGCCGCCGCCGCGCGCCGCGCAACCGGCGGATTTCGCGCTCAGCGACAGTTCACGGCCGCCCGATCGCGTGAACTGTCGCACAGCCCGAAACGCGACCGCGACCGCGACCGGAACGTGACCACGACCGGGCTGGAGGCGCGGTGCCAGCCCGCACCGCGCCTCCAGTCCGACCGGACGCGCTACCCGCGGGCCAGCATCCCCAGCGTGTCGACCACGCGGTTCGAGAAGCCCCACTCGTTGTCGTACCAGGCGACCACCTTCACGTGGCGGCCTCCGTCGACGCGGGTGAGCAGCGAGTCGAACACGCTCGACTCCGGCCGGCCCGTGATGTCCGTCGACACGAGGGGGTCCGCCGTGTAGGCGAGCACCCCCTGCAACGGGCCGGAGGCCGCCGCGCGGTAGGCCGCGTTCACCTCGTCCACCGAGACGTCCCGCGACACCACCGTGTTGAGCTCGACGATCGACCCGACGGGCACCGGCACGCGGATCGCGTCGCCCGAGAGCTTGCCGTCGAGCCGGGGCAGCACGAGGCCGATCGCCTTCGCCGCCCCGGTCGACGTCGGCACGATGTTCACTCCGGCGGCACGGGCCCGGCGGAGGTCCCGGTGCGGGCCGTCCTGCAGGTTCTGCTCCTGCGTGTAGGCGTGCACCGTGGTCATGAAGCCGTGCTCGATGCCGGCGAGGTCGTCGAGGACCGACGCCAGCGGCGCGAGCGCGTTCGTCGTGCACGAGGCGTTCGAGACGACGGTGTGCACGGCGGGGTCGTACACGTCGGAGTTGACGCCGTACGCGATGGTCGCGTCCGCCCCGGTCGCCGGAGCGCTGATGAGCACACGTCGTGCGCCGGCGGTCAGGTGTCCCGCGGCTGCGTCACGGGCGGTGAACCGGCCGGTCGACTCGAGCACGACCTCGACGCCGAGGTCGGCCCACGGGAGCTCCGCCGGCTCCCGCGATGCCAGGACGCGGATGCGCCGTCCGTCGATCACGAGCGTGTCACCGTCGACCTCGACGGTGCCGGCGAAGGGTCCGAGCGCGGAGTCGTACCGGAACAGGTGCGCGAGCGTGTCGGGTGCGGTGAGGTCGTTGACGGCGACGACCTCGAGGTCGTCTCCTCCTCGGGCGATGAGGGCACGGAGGGTGTTGCGGCCGATGCGGCCGAAGCCGTTGATGGCGATGCGGGTCATGTGGATGTCCTTTCGTTCCGCGGTCCATGCTCACGGGCCCCCGGGCACGGCTCCAGTGGCTGGGGAGCCAGTGTTCGAAAGGATCACGCCAGCACCGCCGGCGCGGGCGCGGGCCCGGCGACGCGGTCAGTCCTGGAAGGTGCGCCGGTACGCCGTCGGCGAGGTCCCGAGGATCCGCCGGAAGTGCGTCCGCAGGTTCGCGTCCGACCCGAGTCCCGCGCGCACTGCGACCTGATCGACAGCGAGGTCCGAGCGTTCGAGCAGTTCCCGTGCCAGGTCGACGCGAGCACGCAGCACCCACTGCATCGGCGTGTACCCGGTGTCCTCGACGAAGCGCCGCGAGAACGTCCGGGGCGAGACCCTCGCGTTCCGGGCCAGCACGTCGAGCGTGAGCGGGTCGGCGAGGTGTCGCACCGCCCACTCGCGGGTCTCGGCGAAGACGTCCCCGAGGGGCTCCGGCATGCTCCGCGGGACGTACTGCGCCTGTCCGCCGCTCCGGTACGGGGCGCTCACGAGCCGCCGTGCGACGTGGTTGGACAGCGCGACGCCGTGGTCCTGCCGGACGATGTGCAGGCACAGGTCGATGCCGCTGGCCGCGCCGGCGCTCGTCAGCACCGACCCGGCGTCGACGAACAGCACGTCCTCGTCCACGTCGACCCCGGGGTAGCGGTCCCGGAGGACGCGCGTGTAGTGCCAGTGCGTGGTCGCCCGTCGGCCGTCGAGGAGCCCGGCCGCGGCCAGTGCGAACGCCCCGGTGGAGATCGCCGCGATGCGGACCCCGCGTTCGTGGGCACGCCCGAGGGCGGCCACCACGTCCACGGGCGGCGGCGTGTCCGCGGGGAACCGGTAGCCCGGCACGAAGACCGTCTCGGCCCAGTCGAGCGCGTCCAGCCCGTCATCGACCGCGTACGCCAGCCCGTCTCCCCCGGCGATGCGTCCCACGCGGGGACCGCACACGCGCACCTCGTACGGCATGCTCGGCCGGTTCGAGAAGACCTGCGCCGGGATCCCGACGTCGAGCGGCTTCGCACCGTCGAGCACGAGGACCGCGACACGGTGCAGGTGGGGTGCGGCCATGCAGCGACGCTAGCGCTCCTGGCCCGCCTCAGGCGTCGCGGATCGCGAGCACCCGGTGCGGCGACGCCCGTTCCGCGCTCCACCCGGCCGGCAGCACGTCCTGGAGTTCCGGGAGGGTGAAGCTCCGACGGATCGACCGCAACCCGTCGACGCGCACGAACGTCCCCGCCGCGACGAGTGTCGAGCCGACGGCGTACGCACGGTAGGCCGATCGCGACCGCCGGATGTCCGAGTGCAGGCTGCGGCTCGACGCGAGCTGCTCGGAGTCGGCGAGGAACCCCTGCCGCTCGGCGTCGCCCAGGTGGTGCAGCACGTGGTTCGACACGACGACGTCGAACCGCTCCCCCGCGGCGACGAGTTCCGTGCTCGACTGCTGCCGGAACGTGACACCGCGCGGCGTCGAGCGGGTCGCCGCCTCGATCGCCCGGGCGTCCGGATCGGCGCCGACGACCTCGACGTCGAACCCGTCCGCAGCCGCCCACCGCACGAGCGCCCGTGCCAGGTCGCCGCCGCCGCAGCCGAGGTCGAGCACACGGCCGCGCCCACTCGCGGGCAGGGCCGGTGCGACGTGCGTCCGCCACACGGACCGCCACCCGCTCACCAGCGCGTTCACCACCGCGAAGCGTCGGAAGGTCCGCGCGAGGACGCGCGGATCGCAGTCCGGGTCGTCCATGAGTTCGCGGAGGTCGCGTGCGCGTGTGGTCAGGTCGACGGCCGGGAGGCGCGGGTCGAGACCGTCTGTCCGGCTCACGGCGTCCCGGCGATCGCCGGTTCGAGCGGGTCGCCCTGCGATCGCGATCGTTCCGGCGCCTGCGATCCCTCGAGCGCGGCCGCCCGGAGGGGTGCCGTGGTGCTCCCGACGGCCGTGAGGCGAGCTGCTTCGACCGTGAGGCCCGGCCCGAAGGCCAGTGCGACGACCGGCGCACCGTCGGCGATGCCGTCGTCGAGCACCTGCCGGAGGACGAAGAGCACCGTGGCGCTCGAGACGTTGCCGTGGTCGCGCAGCACCGTCCGGCTCGCGGCGAGGGCGGAGTCGGGCAGCCCGAGGGCGACCTGTGTCCGGTCGAGGATCGCGCGCCCGCCCGGGTGCACGGCCCAGGTGGGGATGTCGACGGCCGTGGCGCCCGCGGCGGACAGCAGCGGTGCGACGGCCTCGGCGACGGTCGCCCCGACGAGCTTCGGGACCGCGGTGCTGAGCACCATCTCGAACCCCTCGTCGCCGATGTTCCACGCCATCTCGGACGCGCCCTCGGGCACCACCGTCGTCGCGAAGTCGTCGAGGCGCAGTCCAGGACCGTCGGCGGTGACCACCGCGGCCGCCGCCCCGTCCCCGAAGACGCTGTTCGCGACGATCTGGTCCGGGTCGTCGCTCGCGCGGACGTGCAGGGTGCAGAGTTCGGCGCAGACGACGAGCACCACCGCCGACGGCACCGCCTCGACGAAGGCGGCCGCGATGCGGAGTGCAGGGAAGGCCGCACAGCACCCCATGAACCCGATGTGCTGGCGGAAGACGGTGCGCGGGATGCCGAGTGCGGTCACGACGTCGAGGTCGGGTCCGGGTTGGGTGAACCCCGTGCACGAGACGGTCACGACGTGGGTGATCGACCCGGCGCTGACACCGGCGCGCTCGACGGCGTCGCGGGCGGCCGCCACGAACAGGGCCGGGGCGAGTTCGCGGTACCGGTCGTTCCGCGTGCCCGTCGACGGTGACCGCAGCACCCCGAGGTCGTCCCGGAACGCTCCGGCAGGTCGGGCGGCGTCGAGTTCGTCGAGCACGGTGTGCCGGTGGGCCACGGCGGAGGCGTCGAACGCCGCGGGGACGAGCCGCCTGCCGAGTCGCCCGAGGTCGGGCTGCGACGCGAAGAGGTCACGCACCGCAGCCTGCTCGAGTGTCGTCTCGGGGACGGCGGTACCGATGGCGCGGATCGTTGCGGACACGACTCATCCTGTCACCGGGTCGCTGACGCGTCCCCAGGTTGTCGCCCGGGTCCGGGCCGTCGACGGACGGGAGGGGGGGCGGCCCCCCCCCCCCCCCCCCCCCCCCCCCCCCCCCGCCCCCCCCCCCCCCCCCCCCCCCCCCCCCCCCCCCCCCCCCCCCCCCCCCCCCCCCCCCCCCCCCCCCCCCCCCCCCCCCCCCCCCCCCCCCCCCCCCCCCCCCCCCCCCC
>NZ_JBFPFM010000056.1:0-15115 GCF_047977705.1 Curtobacterium sp. LFS084 | reverse complement strand
CGCCGAGTCTCGGCCCCGCGGACAGTTTCGCGGCTCCGGAAGCGCGAAACCGTCCGCCGAGGCGAGACTCGGCGCGCGCGGCCGCCGGGCGGCGCGGGCCGCCGCGGACGCACGAACGCCGCCCCGAGGGACGGCGTTCGTGACGGAGGGAACGGTTCGGCAGGTCAGCCGACGCGGTGCAACCAGACGACCGGGTTGCCCTCGGCGGCGTGGCGGAACGGCTCGAGCTCGTCGTCCCAGGCCTGGCCCAGCGCCAGTCGGAGCTCGCGGTGGAGTTCGAGCGCGTTGCTCCCGGCGACCTCCATGGCGTAGCGGACGCGGTCCTCGGGCACGACCATGTTGCCGGTGACGTCGGTCTGCGCGTAGAACACCCCGAGGTCCGGCGTGTGCATCCAGCGGCCGCCGTCGGACTCCGACGTGGGCTCCTCGGTGACCTCGTACCGCAGGTGTTCCCAACCGCGCAGGGCCGAGGCGATCGCGGCGCCCGTCCCGACGGAACCCGTCCAGGTGAACTCGGTGCGACGTGCGCCGTCCTGTGCGGGCTGGTCGAGCCACGAGAAGTTCACGGCACGGCTCATGGCGCGACCTGCCGCCCATTCGACGTGCGGGCAGAGCGCGCGTGGTGCGGAGTGCACGTAGAGCACCCCGGTGGTCGTTCCGTTCACGATTCCTCCGATTCGTCAGGTGCGACTTCCCCATCGACCTGAACTGGAGGTTCTCGTTCGGAACCATCGATATCCGATTGTGATGTCCTTGCGGACACGCCCATTATGCAGCCTGCACGCTGGGAACGCCAGGTACCGCGGCAGGACTCAGTGGAAGACGTGTCCCGCGGTGTCGAGGGGATGCCGCTCCCCCGCGGTGACCGACACGGGGATGCGGTTCTCCGCCGGCGGGATCGGACAGGCGAACTGGTACGAGAACGCGCACGGCGGCAGGACCAGCAGGTTCCAGTCCAGCGCGACGTCGGCGGGCTCGCCGGGGTCGTCGAGGTACAGGAACCGCCCCATCGAGTACGTGCTCCCGGGGTCGTCCTCGGGGAGCGCGCTCGTGGCGTCCTGCACGATGAGCTGCAGCCGAGGGACGCCGTGGAAGGGCGCCGACCGCACCGCGAGCAGCCGGACGGCCGCGCCGTCCAGCGTGGTCTCGACGTGTCCCGCGACCTCGAGCGGATCGCCGGCGGCGTCGACGACGCTCGCCGCGCCTCCTGGCTCACCCGGCGTGTACCTGCCGGACGTGACCCAGGCGGCGGACTGCTCGAAGCGCGCGATGCGGTCGAACCGGGCGATCGCCTCCGATGCCTGGTCCCACACCCGCAGGGTGCCGCGGGAGACCGTGCCCGCGAGCCCGTCGGGGAACACGACGGTCGAGGGGACGACGGCCTCGTCGCCGGCGACGAACACGGTCCCGTCCACGGGGTCGCCGTCGACAAAGACCCCGTCCTCCGAGACGGCGGTGACCGTGAGCCCTCCGGGCGCCGGCGCCCACTGCCCCGGCACCGGCCACACCGGCTGGGCGTGGTCGACGCGCTGGGCGTTCACGAGCGCGAGCGGACCCCGGGCGCTCGTCGCCCACCGGTCGCGACCGGCGGCGTGTTCGGCGAGGTCGGTCACGACTGCTCTTGGCGGGGGTAGATGACCTTCTGGACGATGATGATCACCGACGCCGCCACCGGCAGGGCGACGAGGGCGCCGAGGACTCCACCGATCGTGCCGCCCGCGACCGCGGCGATGACGACGAGGGCGCCGGGGACCTGGACCGCCCGGGACATGATCCGCGGCGAGATCACGTACGCCTCGACCTGCATGTACACGAGGTAGTAGATCGCCGCGGCGAGGGCGGTCGCCGGCGACGCGAACAGGCACAGCAGCGAGATGACGATCGCCGACGCGAGCGTCCCGACGAGCGGGATGAGCGATCCCATGAAGGCGAACGATGCGAGCAGCACCGGCAGCGGCGCGCCGATGATGAGCAGGAACACGAAGCTGAGGATGCCGTTGATGAGCGCCTGCGAGATCTGTCCGACGACGTAGCGTCCGACCGCCTGCGTGATCTGCTCGCTGACGTCGATGAAGTTCTCGCGCCGCGACGCGGGCACGAACCGGTACGTCATCCGCTTCATGCCCCGCATCGACGCGAGGAAGTAGAGCATCAGGATGATGACGATGACGGCGCCGGTGAGGCCGGTCAGGATCCCGCTGCCGACGGCGAGGATTCCACCACCGAGGCTCAGCAGGTTGCCCGGGTCCTCGACGAAGGACTGCAGGGACTGCAGGGCGTGGTCGATGTCGAACGATCCGGCGAACTGCTGCGAGAGGTCCTGCACCCACTCCTGCCGCGAGACGTCCCGCACGATCTCGGGGAAGTTCTGGATGAGGTTCGTCGCCTGCTGCACCAGGATCGGCACGACCGCGAAGACCACCCCGGCGAAGGCCGCGAGGACCCCGACCACCACCACCGTGATCGCCACCCATCGCGGGACGAACCGTTCGAGGAAGGAGACGAGCGGATCGATGCCGAGCGCGAGGAACAGCGCGACACCGACGTAGACGAGCACCGTGCTGAGCTCGTTGACGATCGCACCGGCCACGACCGCGACGAGCACACCGAGCGCACCCATGAAGCCGATCCGGAACGCGTTGACGCGCACGCCGGTTCCGCCGCGGGTCACCTCGAACGTCACGTTGGGCGTCGGTCCGTGGTCGTCCTGGTCCTGCGGTGCGTCGCGCTTCCTGGGGAGGTGCACGCGGGGCGGGTGCGGTCGCTTGCTGCTGCTCGGACCCGCGTCGGCTTTTGACATGTAGGGCGGGCGGGACTCGAACCCGCGAATCGTTCGGTTATGAGCCGACTGCCTTGACCAGCTTGGCTACCGCCCCTCGCCGGGGACCGTCAGTCCACCGGTTCCCCACGATACAGCGACTCGAACGTCGAGAGCGTCCGGTTGATGTCGTGTGCCTCGATCATGGCGAGACTGCGGTGACGCATCGCCACGTAGTCGTCGTCCGACGCGGTCAGCACGGCCGTGAGCTTCGCGGCCAGGTCGTGCTCGTCACCGGGTGTGAACAGGAAGCCGTTGCCGTCGATGAGGTGCGGGAGCGCCATCGAGTCCGCCGCGACGACGGGGAGTCCGGAGGCCATCCCCTCGAGCGAGGCGATGCTCTGGAGCTCGGCGGTCGACGGCATCGCGAAGACGGTCGAGTTCGTGAGGGCCTGCCGCTTCGCCTCGTCGGAGACGAAGCCCAGGAACCGGACGCGGTCCTCGAGCCCGAGCTCCTTCGCCTGGTGCGTGAGCTTCGGGATCATCTCGCCGTCACCGACGATCGTCAGCGTCGTGTCGAGCTCGGCCGGGAGGAGCGCCAGGGCCTTCACGAGGACGTCGAGGTTCTTCTCGGGTGCGACCCGGCCCACGAACACGATGTCGTTGTTCGCGGGACGCCCCTCGCGGGCGACGTACCGCGTGGCGTCGATGCCGCACGAGATCGCCAGGACCCGCTGCCCGGCGATGGCGCGGCGCAGGTAGTCGGCGGCGAGGTTCGTCGGCGTGGTGATCGCGTCGGCGAGTCGGTACGTCTTCGCCGCGTCGTTCCAGGCGATCTTCACCGCGATCGGCACGGTGCGCTTGCCGAACGGCGTGTACTCGAGGAGGTTCTCGGGCATGAAGTGGTTCGTGGCGATCACCCGGATGCCGCGCGCGTGCGCCTCGGGCACCATGCCCCGGCCGACGACGACGTGCGACTGGATGTGCAGGACGTCCGGCTGGAAGGCGTCGAGGATCGGGGCGGTCCACTTGCGGACGCTCCACGGCCAGACGAAGCGCAGCCAGGCGTGCAGCGGCCACTTGTAGGACTTCAGGCGGTGCACGACGAGGGTCACGCCGTGCAGTTCCTCGTCGAAGGTGCCGTAGTGGCGGCTCGACGCGGGGGCGACGATCTGGACCTCGTGCCCGCGTTCGGCGAGGCCGACGGCGAGCTGTTCGGCGAAGGTCGCGGCGCCGTTGACGTCGGGCGCGAACGTGTCGGCCGCGATGAGCACACGCAGCGGTCGTCGACCGCCCGTCGCACCCGTCGGTTCGGCGGTGGCGGTGGTGGCGTCGTCTGACACGGCTGGCGTCGTCCTCTCGTGGGCGAATGCTGGTCGTTCCACGACGCTACCCCACGTCGCGCAGGGCTCGCGTCCGCCTCGCGGTGGACACCGTCACCCCGCGGGACGAGGGCTCAGGCGCGGGTCTGCGGGTGGTGCTTGGCGAGCAGGAACACGCCGGTGATCGCGATCGCGGCGGCGATGAGGAAGCCGAAGACGGCGAAGACGGGCGCCCCCGAGGCCTCGTCGAGGACGACGACACCGATGCCCACGGCGACGATCGGGTCGATCACGGTGAGCCCCGCGATCACCAGGTCGGCCGAGCCGATGGAGTACGCGTTCTGCACGAAGTACCCGCCGAGCGACGCCGCGACGACGACCCCGACGATCGCGAGCACCGTCAGCCAGTCGAACGTGCCGTTCACGAACCGGTTGAGCACGACCTTGGCGAGCGTCGCGACGAAGCCGTAGAGGATGCCGGCGCCGACGATGTAGTAGAGCGCGTTCTTGTGCTTCGCCACGATCCGGAACGAGACGAGCACGAGGACCAGGACGACCGCCAGGACCACGAGCACCGTGACGAGCTGTCGGCTCGTGATCGCGCTCTCGTGCCCGACGAACGCGGCGATGCCCACGAAGATGCCGACACCGATGATGCATGTCCACACGGCCCGCCGTGCGCGGTGGCCGAGCGGCACGCCCGAGGCCCGCGACGAGAACCACGTGGTGATCACGAGCGCCACGGCGCCGAGCGGCTGGACGACGATGAGCGGCGCGTAGGTGATGCTCACCAGCTGCAGCACGACGGCGACGCCGAGCATGAGCGTGCCGAGCACCCAGTAGCCGCTCGAGAGCAACCCGACGACGTGCCGGACGCTGAGGCCCTTCGACTGCCGACCGAGCCGCGCTTCGACCCGCTGCACCCCGCGACTCTGGAACTGCGCTCCCAGCGACAGGAACACCGCGCCGATGAGCGCGACGGGGATCATGAGCGCCTGGAACGGCGTGAGGTTCACCGCGTCGGGCAGCTGGAGGTCCGTCGTCACGCGTCGAGGCTACCGTTCCCCGCCGGATAACCTGGGTGAATGGCCGTTCTCCCGATCCGCATCACCGGTGAACCCGTCCTGCACGAGCGTGCAGCCGAGGTCACCGACTTCGACGACGACCTGCGATCGCTGGTCGCCGACATGTTCGAGACGATGGACCTCGCACCGGGGGTCGGTCTGGCCGGCCCACAGGTCGGCGTCGGCAAGCGGCTCTTCGTGTACTCATGGACCGATGATGACGAGGTCCTGCACCGTGGCGTGGCGGTGAACCCCGTCCTGTGGACCACTCCCTCCGTGCCCGAGGCTGTGGAGGAACTCGACGACGACGAGGAATCCGAGGGCTGCCTGTCGGTCCCCGGCGAACGCTTCCCGCTCCGTCGGTCCAAGGGTGCGCTGCTCCGCGCGGTCGACGAGCACGGCACGCCGTTCGAGGTCGAGGCGCACGGCTGGCTCGCCCGGATCTTCCAGCACGAGTACGACCACCTCGACGGGTACCTCTACGCGGACCGGCTCGTGCACCCCTACGGCAAGCAGGTCGCCAAGGCGATCCGGAAGAACAGCTGGGGCGGCCCGGGCAAGTCGTGGCTGCCGGGTCGCGACCACCCCGAGGGCTGACGGCAGGAGCCCCGGCCCGCACGGCGGTCGGTCGGTTGGCCTGTCGGCCGTCCGGTCCGTCAGTCGGTTGGCCTGTCAATGGGTCGGCCGGTCCGTCGATCGGTTGGCCTGTCAATGGGTCGGCCGGCCCGTCGGTCGGTCGGTTGGTTGGCCTGTCGGCCGTCCGGGAGGCACGGCTCAGCTCCGCCAGGCCGCGATCGCGTCCCGCAGGTGGCCGGTCTCCGGATGCCCCGGGCAGTATTCGAGGAGTGCTGCGGCGACGTTCGCCTCGGCCGCCGAGTCGACGGCCCGGGCCCACGGCCCGCTCCCCCGCAGTGCGCACGTCGCGGCGAGTCCTTCGAGCGTGGCGTCGCCCCGGCCGGCATCGACCGCCGCGCGCTGCTGCGAGGACATCGTCGTCCCGGTGATGCGCCGCGCCCGACAGTCGGTGCGGTCGTCCTCCCAGACGGCGGAGTAGGTCGTGTACGTCTCCGTCCGGCCGGACACGCCCGTCTCGCACACGAAGGCGAACACGATCGGCGCGGCGCCAGAGGCTGCGACACCCGAGGTCGCGGCGGTGTCGAGCGAGTCGCCGGGCTCCGACTCGGCACCGGTCGTGCACCCCGCGAGACCGATAGCCACGGTCGCCACGACGACCGCGGCGAGGGCTCGGCGCAGGGTGATCACCTGTGAACGCTAACAGCATCCTGCCATGGGTCCGCTGCGAGCACCGGAAGCGGATGCCGCGCGCCGGACCCGCACCCGCGCGCGCCGGAGCCGCGTGCCGCACGCGCGCGACGTTTCGCGCCCACCGACACCTCACGCCCGCCGGAGCCCGTGACCTGTCGCCCAGCGCGAAACCCCGCGCACGCAGCGCCGCGCCGCCGCACCCCTCGCACATAGCGCACCCCACACGCACCCCGCGCGCCCGCCGCACCCCACGCACGCAGCGCGCAACGTGCCCCGCGCGCGCCGGAGCCGCGTGCCGCACCGGCGCGCGACGTTTCGCGCCCACCGACACCTCACGCCCGCCGGGACCCGTGACCTGTCGCCCAGCGCGAAACCCGCGCACGCAGCGCGCCCCGCACGAACCCGCGCGCACGCCGCACCCCGTGCACGCAAAAGGCCCCCACCCGAAGGTGAGGGCCTGTCTGCTCCCCGAGTTGGACTCGAACCAACAACCTGCCGGTTAACAGCCGGCTGCTCTGCCAATTGAGCTATCGAGGATCACTGTCCGCTGGCGAATGTCGTGCGAACAACGGGTAACAGCATAGCAGGAACCCGGAGCCGCCCCGCGCATCCACCACGCATCCCGGGCGTGCCGCGCTCAGTACCCGGCGACCGGGTCCACCACGCCGACGAAGCCCTCGCCGGCTCCCCCGAGGAACGCCACGGTGTTGACCCTCACGCGCTCGGCCAGCAGCGGCGCCACCATCTCCGGCGTGTCGGCCTGGTGCGGCGTGATGATCGCGCCCGGCTCGTCCCAGAGCGGGTGTCCGTCCGGCAGGGGCTCCGGGTCGGTGACGTCGAGCCCGGCGGCGGCGATGGCTCCGCTCCGCAGGGCGTCCACGAGCGCGTCCGTGTCGACGAGTCCGCCGCGGGCGATGTTCACGAGCCGTGCGGACGGCTTCATGATCGCGAACTGCCGGGGCCCGAACAGCTTCGACGTCCCCGAGGTCATCGCGGCCGCGATCATCACCACGTCGGCGTCGGGCAGCACCTCGTCCAGCTGGTCGGTCGTGACGGTCCGGTCGGCCCCGGGGACCGGCGAGGACGATCGGCGCACCACGGTGACCGAGACCTCGAAGGGTGCGAGCAGCCGGATGTACTCCAGCGCGATGCCACCGGCGCCGATGACGACCACGTTCCTGCCGTAGAGCGAGACACCCTCGGGCTCGGTCGCCCAGGACCGTGCACGGGCACGCTTCTGCAGCACCCGGAGCGTCCCGAGCGTGAGGGCGAGGGCGTGCTCGGCGACGGGCTCGGCGTACGCCCCCTTGGCCGAGGTGAAGAGCACCCGGTCGCCGTGCTCGGCGATCAGCCCGGTGAAGGCGTCGACACCGGCGAACGGCAGCTGGACCCAGCCGATCGACGGCGTGGCGTCGAGGGCGTCGGCCAGGCCGGACGGGTCCCGCGGATCGAGCCACACGAGCCCGGCGGTCTCGGCACCGAGGGCACCGACGGTCCCACCGGCAGCGGCGACCGCGTCCTCGTGGAGGGTGGTGCCGTCACCGGCGGGCAGGATCGCGACCGGCCCGGCGGTCGGCGGTGCGATCGGCAGCGCGGCGCCGGCGTCGGTCACGACGGCCCGGTGCCCGCGAACACCCGAAGACGAAGTGCCCGACGACGACGTGCCCGCCGAGGACGTACCCGACGACGAGGACGTGCCCGACACGGCCGCGGGCCCCTCGGACCCGGACGGTTCCGCGCTCACGCGTTCTCCTGCCGTTCCGCACGCGGTCCGGTGCCGGCGGCGACGGGCCGGCGCGGGGCCGAGGACCTCCGCGGGGCGGCCGCGACGGGCTGCCGACGCTTCACCGGACGTGCCGCCGTCGACGCGAGCGTCTTGACGTAGGGGTCGACGGGGTTGTCGAGGACCTCGTCGAAGGTGCCGAGTCCGACGAGCCGGCTCTCGGCCATGATCGCCACCCGGTCGGCGAGGGCACGGGCCTCGCGCAGGTCGCTCGACACCACGACCGCCGAGAACTGCCGGTTCCGCTGCAGGGTCGCCAGCGCCTCGAGCACCGACTGGCGGACGAGCACGTCGACGCCACGGGCGGGTTCGTCGGCGACGAGCAGCTGGGGCTCGAGCACGAGCGCCTTCGCGAGGGCGACACGCTGCCGCTGCCCGCTCGAGAGCTCCCACGTGTTGAGCCGCATGACGCCGAGGGGCAGGTGCACGGCGTCGACCAGGCGGGCGACGATGAGGCCGGCCTCCTTGCGGTCGAACCGGCGGTCCCGCGCGTAGATCGGTTCCGCGATGGCCTCGCCGACGGTGAGGTCGGGGCTGAGCCGGTCCGCGCCGTCCTGCGGCAGGTAGCCGATGCGCCCGCTCAGTCGCTCGAGCTTGCGGGACGTCGGCCGGAGACCGCGGGTCTTCTGCCCGAGCACGGTCAGCTCGCCGCCGATGATGTGCCGACGGTGGGCGCCGTCGCCCTCGCCGGTGGTGCCGAGCTGCCCCGCGATGGCCGCGGCGAACGTCGACTTGCCGGACCCGGACTCGCCGAGCACGGCCAGGATCTCCCCCTGACGGACCGTGAGGCTCACACCGTCGACGGCCCGGATCGCATCCGTCCCCCGTCCGCTCCGGTACTCGATCGACACGTCGTCCGCGACGACCGCCGGTCCGTTGACCGCGATCATGGATCCCCTTCCACGCCGCCCCCTGGCGGCGGTTCGCGACGGACCGGGCTGCACCGACCGTCGTGCGCGATGTTCGAGGAGGTGACCGCCAGGAGGCGCGGCGTGCGTCGTCGACGCGCACCGCGCCTCCTGGGATGGTCGCGTCGGGTCAGGACCCGGCGTTCTCCAGTTCCACCAGCGTACGCCGTCGCTCCGCCTGTTCCGCCGGATCCGGCACCGGGAGTGACGCCAGGAGACGCTGCGTGTACGGGTGCTGCGGTGCGCCGAGGACCTCGGCCGTGGTGCCCGTCTCCACCAGGTCGCCCCGGTAGAGCACGGCGATCCGGTCCGAGAGCGCCCCGACGACCGCCAGGTCGTGGCTGATGAACAGCGACGCGAACCCGAGGTCCTGCTGCAGCTCGAGGAACAGCTCCAGCACGCGCGCCTGGACGGACACGTCGAGCGCACTCGTCGGCTCGTCGGCGATGAGGAGCTTCGGCCGCAGCGCGAGCGACCGCGCGAGCGAGGCCCGCTGCCGCTGCCCGCCGGAGAGCTCGTGCGGGTACCGGTCGCCGTAGGCCGCCGGCAGCTGCACGGCCTCGAGCAGTTCGCCGACCCGCTTCCGGGCGGCACGCGGGCTCGACACCTCGCCGTGCACCACGAGCGGCTCGGCGACGCACTCCGAGATCGTCAGCAGCGGGTTGAACGAGGTCGCCGGGTCCTGGAAGACGAACCCGATGTCCTTGCGGTGCCGCTTGAAGTCCCGCTCACGGTAGCCGAGCATCTCGGTGCCGAGGACGTTCAGCGAGCCGCCGGTGATCTTCGTCAGGCCGGCGATCGCACGGCCGATGGTGGTCTTGCCGGAGCCGGACTCCCCCACCAGACCGAGGACCTCACCGGGGCGGATGTCGAGGTCGACGCCCTTGACCGCCTTGAACGCGTGCGAGCCGAGGCGACCGGGGTACTCGATCTCCAGACCCCTCGCGGACACCAGCGGCTCGACGTCCGACGTGATCGCGGCACGACGGGCGGCACCGGTCGAGGCCTCGAGCCGGGGCACGGCCGCGAGCAGGCGCTTCGTGTAGTCGTCCTGCGGCGCCGCGAACAGCTCGCCGACCGGGGCCTCTTCGACGACCTCGCCCTGGTACATCACGGCGACGCGGTCGGCCAGGTCCGCGACCACGCCCATGTTGTGGGTGATGATCACGATCGCGGCACCGAACTCGTCGCGGCAGCGGCGGAGCAGGTCGAGGATCTCGGCCTGCACCGTCACGTCGAGGGCGGTGGTCGGCTCGTCGGCGATGATCACGCTCGGTTCGAGAGCGAGCGCACTGGCGATGACGACACGCTGCTTCTGCCCGCCGGAGAACTGGTGCGGGTAGTGGTCGACGCGGGTCTCCGGATCGGGGATGCCGACGCGACGGAGGTAGTCGATCGCTTTCGCCCGGGCCTCCTTCTTCGACACCCCACCGTGGGCGCGGAGTCCCTCGGCGATCTGCCACCCGACCGTGAAGACCGGGTTGAGCGCCGTCGAGGGCTCCTGGAACACCATCGCGCCCGCGGTCCCGCGCAGACCCCGGAGCTTCTGCGCGCCGACGGTCACGACGTCCGTCCCGTCGAGGAACACCGCTCCGCCGAGCGTCGCGGTCTCGGGCATGAGCCGCAGGATGCTCCGCGCGGTGACCGACTTGCCCGAGCCGGACTCGCCGACGAGGGCGAGGACCTCGCCGGGTCGGACGTCGATGCTGACGCCCTTGACCGCGTCGACGGCGCCGCCGTCGGTCGCGAAGGTGACGGTCAGGTCGTCGACGACGACGACCGGTTCGGTGGTGGTGTCGCCGGCCTGGAGGCGCGTGGAGGCCTTGGGCTGGTCCGTCGCGTTGGACGGGTTGGTTGCGTCCGTCATGCGGTCGCCCCTTCCGTGCTGGCCGTCTGCTTGCGGGACACCAGCTGCTTCAGCCGACGTCGTGCACGGAGGCGCGGGTCGGAGATGTCGTTGAGGCTCTCGCCGATGAACGTCACGCCGAGCACGAGCACCACGATCGCGACACCCGGGAAGACACCCGTCCACCAGACACCGCTGGCGACGTCGGAGAGCGCACGGCTGAGGTCGTAGCCCCACTCGGCGCCGCTCGTCGGACCGATGCCGAAGCCCAGGAAGCCGAGGCCGGCGAGGGTCAGGATCGCATCGCTCGCGTTCAGCGTGAGGATGAGCGGCAGGGACCGGGTCGAGTTCCGCAGCACGTGGCGGGTCATGATGCGCCACGGGTTCGTGCCCATCACCCGAGCCGACTCGACGAACGCCTCGTTCTTCAGGCGCACGGCCTCGGCACGGACGACCCGGAAGTACTGCGGGACGTACACGACGGTGATCGAGATCGCCGCCGCGATGATGCCGCCCGAGTAGCTCGAGTTGCCGCCCGAGATCACGATCGACACGACGATCGCGAGGAGCAGCGACGGGAAGGCGTAGATCGCGTCCGCGACCACGACGAGGATCCGGTCGAGCCAGCCGCCGATGTAGCCGGAGACCATGCCGAGCAGCACGCCGATGATGATCGACACGACGACGGCCACGATGACCACGAGCACCGCGGTCCGCGCGCCGTAGACCACGCGGCTGAACACGTCGAAGCCGCCGACGGTGGTTCCCCAGATGTGGGTGGCGCTCGGTGCGCCGGTGCGCGGGAAGCTCTGGCCGTCAGCGCCCTGCAGTTGGCCGAAGCCGTACGGGGCGATGAGCGGCGCGGCGACCGCGACGATCAGGTACAGGGCGCAGATGACCACGCCGGTGATGAGCATGGCGCGCTGCCAGCCCGTGCTCCTGCGGAGCTGCACCACCACGGGCAGCCGCTTCCAGAGCGGCTCGTGGCGGTCGACGAGGGAGGTGTCAGCCATCTCTAGAACCTCACTCTCGGGTCGATCAGGGCCGCGACGACGTCGACGATGAAGTTCGTCACCGCGACGATCACCGCGAGCATCGCGACGATGCCCTGGACCGCGACGAAGTCGCGGGCGGACAGGTACTGGTTGAGCTCGAAGCCGAGCCCGCGCCACCCGAAGGTGGTCTCGGTGAGGACGGAACCACCCAGGAGCATGGCGATCTGGAGTCCCATCACCGTGATGATCGGCACGAGGGCGGGACGGAAGGCGTGCGTCCGGACGAGCCGCGCCTCCCGGACACCGCGTGAGCGGGCCGCGTCGACGTACTCGGACCCGAGCGAACCGATCATGTTCGCGCGGACCAGGCGCAGGAAGATGCCGGCGGTGAGGAGGCCGAGCGTCAACGCCGGCAGGACGGCGTGCGCCAGCACGTCGCCGATGATCTGCGCGTTGCCGGTGCGCAGGGCGTCGATGAGGTAGATGCCAGTCGCACCGGGGATGTTGTCGAGGACGAGCGACACCCGGGTCGAGGCCCGGTCGCCGAGCGGGAGCCACCCGAGCCAGACCGAGAAGACGAGCTTGAGCAGCAGGCCGCCGAAGAACACCGGCGTCGCGTAGGTCAGGATCGCGAGCGCGCGGAAGAGGACGTCCGGCCACTTGTCGCGCATGTACGCGGCGAGCATGCCGAGCGGGATGCCGAGCAGCAGCGCGACGATGAGCGCGTAGAACACGAGCTCCGCGGTCGCGCCGCCGTACGTGACGATGATCTCGGTGATCGGCCGGTTGTCGGTCGCGGTGGTGCCGAAGTCGCCGCGCAGGATGTTACCGAGGTACTCGGCGTACTGCACGAGCACCGGGCGGTCGTAGCCGGCGGCGTGCAGGCGCTCCTGCAGCTGGCTCGGGGTCAGGCGGCCGCCGACGGAGGCGGTGATCGGGTTCCCGATGACACGCATCAGGAAGAACACGAGCGTCACCAGGATGAAGACGGTCGGGAAGATGAGGAGGAACCGGACGAGGACGTACCGGCCGAGTCCGCCGCCGCTGCTCTTGGCACTGCGCTGTGCCTCGGGCTTGGTGGGGTCGGTGGCCAGTTCCGAGCTCGCCTCTGGGGTGCTGAGGGTCACGGGGACGGGTGCCTTTCGGTGCCGTTGGGGACGCGGTCACGGGGGCGCTCCTCGTGGGAACGCCCCCGTGGGCCGGAACCGGTCTTACTTGGAGAGGGTCGCGTACCGGAACTTGTACGAGGAGTCGAGGGTCAGGCCCTTGACGTCCTTGGCCGCCACGGCGACCGACTTGCCCTGCAGCAGCGGCAGCGTCGAGATCTGCGTCGCCTCACGCTCCTGCGCCTGCTCGATGAGGTCGGCGCGCTTGTCCTTATCGGACTCCTGCTGCTCCTCGGAGATGAGCTGCTGGATCGTCGGGTCGTCGTAGTGGTTCTGCACGAAGTTGTCCTTCGTGAAGAACGGCGACAGGTAGTTGTCGGCGTCCGAGAAGTCCGGGAACCAGCCGAGCTGGTACACCGGGTAGGCGTCCTTCGTGCGCTCCTGCGCGTAGGTCGTGTAGACCGTCGACTGGATGTTCACGGTGAACAGGCCGGAGTTCTCGAGCTGCGTCTTGAGCTCGGCGTACTCGTCGTCCGACGTCGAACCGTAGTGGTCCGGTGCGTACTGGATGTCGAGCTGGACCTTGCCGGTGACGCCCGCCTTCGACAGGGTCTCCTTCGCCTTGTCGACGTCCGCGCCGCCGTTGCCGTCGCCGTAGAGCTCCTCGAAGGGCTTCGCGGCACCGGTCAGGCCGTCCGGGACCATCGAGTAGAGCGGCGAGTAGGTGTCGTTGTAGACGTCCTTGGCGAGCTTCTCGCGGTCGACGACGTCGGCCACGGCCTGGCGCACGGCGAGGGCCTTGGTCTCGTCGGCGTCCGACTGCTTCGCGCCGAAGGGCTGCGTGTTGAAGTTGAAGACCAGGTAGCGGATCTCGCCGCCGGGGCCGTCGGTGACCTTCACCTTGTCGTCCTTGCGGAGGTCGGCGATGTCGGTCGGCGTCAGCGAGCGGTACGCCACGTCGACGTCGCCCTTCTGGACGGCGAGCTTCAGGTCGGTCTCCTTGGTGTAGTAGCTCGCCGTGACCTCGTCCGTCTTCGGCTTGCCCAGGAGGCCGTCGTAGTTCTTGTTCGCCTTGTACTGGATCGTGTCGTTCTCCTTGTAGGAGGAGATCTCGTACTGCCCGGCGAACGCCTTGCCCTTGACGATGTCGGCCGCCGGCGTGAGCTTGTCGGCCGAGAAGACCTGCTCGTCGACGATCGGGCCGGCGGGGCTCGAGAGCACCTGCGGCCAGGTCTGGTCGGCGTGGTCGAGGTTGAACACCACGGTCGTGTCGTCCGGGGTGTCGATGCTCTTGAGGTTGGCGAGCAGGGACTGCGGGCCGTTCTCGTTGTTGATCTTCAGCTCGCGCTCGAACGAGAACTTCACGTCGCTCGACGTGAGGTCGTTCCCGTTGGCGAACTTCAGGCCCTTCTTGAGCGTCACCGTGTACGTGGTGTCGTTCGTGAACTCGCCCTTGGTGGCGATGTCCGGCTTCACGTCGGGGCTGCCCACCGGCGTGTTCATCAGGAACGGGAAGACCTGGTTCTGCACGGCGAACGAGCCGTTGTCGTACGAGCCCGCCGGGTCGAGCGACGTGATCTTGTCCGTCGTCCCGATGCTGATGCCGTTCAGGGCGGTGTCGCTCACGCTGCTGCTCGCGCAGCCGCTGAGCACCAGCGCCGTCGCTGCCACTCCGGCGCCGAGCGCGATGCCGCGCTTGCCCCACTTGGTCACGGATGCCATGTCCGATGCCTCTCTTGGTGATGAATGCAAGGGTCCTGGGCGGGAGGTCGATCGTCTGTGTGCCCGGCCAGGAACGCTCATTGCTATCACCCTGTCACGGAACTCCACGAACCGAGGGAGATTTGTTTACACCGCTGTAATGCGCGGGAGCGCCTGGTGGCGCATCATCCGTGCGTCGGAGTGCGGCGCGCCGCGCACGATTGTTGCGTCCTGCAACGCCGGGGCCGGCGGCCTGGGTGGGCCCGGCGGTCGCCGCGGCGCGCGAGCGGGCGAAGTACGTACCGCTCGCGCCCTCTCCCCGGCGCGTTCCGCCCCTTCGGCGCCCCGCACGCGGCGCGTCCCGCC
>NZ_JBFPFM010000055.1:0-16113 GCF_047977705.1 Curtobacterium sp. LFS084 | reverse complement strand
CCCCCCCCCCCCCCCGCCCGGCCCCCCCCCCCCCCCCCCGCGCCCGGGGTGTCCAAACCGCCCGGCCCCCACCCGGCCGGGGGGGGGGGGGCCAGGCGCCCCCCCCGCCTCCCGTCTGTGAGGTCGACGCGTCTCAGACGCAGCTGACGTCGAAGTCCCGGCTGCCGACGACGTACTGCGTCATCCGCACCTGGCTGCCGGCGGTGAGGCCCCCGGCCGAGCACGCCGCCTGTGCCGCCGCGACGCCGTCGTTGCCGACCGCGATCCAGCTCGGCAGGCCACGGAGTGTCGAGGTCGAGGGGACCGTCCCGACGATCTGCCCGAACTGGTACTTCGTCGAGTAGAGGCCGATCGTGGAGATCTTCGCCGCCTTGAGCGCGGCGACCATGCCCTCGACGTCGGCGCGGTTCTGGATCTGGTAGTCCTTGGCATCCGTCGCGCCGAGCCAGGACAGGCCCGTCTCGACGTCGATCCACCAGCGGTAGGACGACGGGCTCGGGACCCCGCGGGTGTTCGCGGCCTCGTAGGCGCGGGTGTAGCCGTACATGTACGAGCAGGCGCTCGTGTAGCTACCGGCCGTGCACGTGCCGTACGGGTTCGCGACCGTCGCGCCCGACGGGTCCCGGTTCGAGGACGGCCACACCGAGGCCTGCTTGCCGGGGTTCGCGGCGAGGACGTAGAGCTGGCCCTTCGGCTGCGAGGTACCGCCGGTCGACCCGGCGGCCCACGCGAGCTGCTGGGAGAGGTACTGGTTGGTCTGGTTCGGCAGCGAGCCGTTCACGCCCACCACACCGAAGGCCTGGTTCGACGGGTAGTTCGACGACGACCCGCCCTGCGGCCACGAGACGTCGGCGCCGAAGCCGGAGCCGCTCGACCCGTCGAGGAAGTACCCCGCGACGTCGAGGTGCAGCACCGCCGAACCCGTCGACGCCTTGACCTGCACGCGCCGGTCGACGCTCGACCCGGTGACCTTCGACATGACCAGGTTGGCCACCGACCGCCCCGGCGTGAACAGCTGGGTCGCGACCTGCGCATCTGCGCCGGCGGGAGTGACCCGCAGGTAGGCCGCACTCGTCGGGCCGGTCACCTCGGCGTTGGCCACGACGGCCGTGGCGGTGCCGGGGACGCCCGCGGTCCCGGTGAGCCGCACGGTGCGGGTGGTGCTCGTGATGGTGCCACCGTAGGCGCGCGTGGTGTCGATCGGGACGAACACGGAACCGGTCGTCGACGCGGAGTAGTAGCCCGCGACGTCGAGGTACACCGTCGCGCTGCCCTTCGACAGCTTCACCTGGACGGCACCGTTCACGAGCTTGACGATCGCGAGGTTCGACAGCGACTGCCCGGCGCCGAACAGCTGGGTCACCACGCCCGGGTCCTGGCCCGCGGGGGTGACCCGGACGTACCCGGCGGCGGACGGGCCGGAGACCTGGGTGTTCACCACGACTGCGGTGGCGTTGCTCGGGACGCCGCCCTTGCCCGCGAGCGGCACCTTCGTCGGCGAGGTGCCGACCGTCCCGCCGAACACCCGGGAGGCGTTCAGCGGCGTGTAGGTGGCCCCGGAGCCGTCCGCGTAGTAGCCGGCGACGTCGAAGTAGCCGTTCGCACTGCCACGCGACAGCTTCGCCTGGATCTTCCCGCCCGCGAGCCGGACGGTGACGAGGTTGGCGATGGTCTGCCCGGCAGCGAAGTCCTGCGTGGCGACGGTGGCGTCGCGGCCGGCCGGGGTGACGCGCAGGTACCCGGCCGCGGTGGGCGACTTGACCTCGACGTTGACGACGACGGCGGTCGCGTTCGCGGGGACCCCGGCGAGACCGGCGATCGGGACGACCTTCGGCGTGGTGGTCAGGCTGCCCGACCACACCCGGGTGGTGGTGATGGGCGTGTACCGCCCGGTGGTGGGAGCCGCCGCCTGGGCGGTCGTCACGGGTGCGACGACGGCTGCGGCGGTGGCGACGAGCGTCGCGGTCAGGACGAGTGCGAGGCGACGGTGCAAGCGCATGTGGTGTTCCCCAGGTCACGAAGGACCGCCCCCTGACGGTCCCCGGCAGTCTAGGTGCACGATGCAACGAGCGTGGGGGATCGGACCGGACCTGTGCACTCCGACACATCCCGACCTCCTGTGGAGGGGCGTGGGCAGCCGCGTGGCCGACGTGCCCCCAACGACCGCCCGATCAGCCGCGTGGCGGAGGCACCCCCACGACCCTCCGCTCAGCCGCGTGGCCGACGCGCCGCCACGACGACCCGCTCAGCCTCGCGGCAGGTGCCGCCGCCACGACCGACGCCGCGCGGCGATGACGAGCACCGCGACGAAGACCATCAGCCCCGCACCGTGCAGCAGGTAGCTCTCCGCAGCACTCGTCACGCCGAGCAGCACGAGCACGGCCGCGGGCCACACGTACGCGACGCCGGGGAAGGTCGTCGCGGTCACCCACGCCCGCGCGAACGCGAGCAGCGCCGTCACCGCGAGGATGATCGTGCCGGCGAGCCCGATCTGCAGCCACGCGTCGACGAAGGCGTTGAGGCCGGACGTGAACCGCTGCCCCGCGGGGTCGATGAACGTGACGTACGGCACCACGGCCTCGTGCGGCCACGTGCCGACCCACCCCCAGCCCTGGATCGGGAACTGGCTCACGAACACGCGGATCTGCGCCCACAGGTCGAGCCGCGTCGCCGTGCCCCCGGCGGCTCCGATCTCGGCGAGGACGCGGTGCCGCGCGAGGATGCCGAGGGCGATCATCAGCAGGACCGCTGCGCCGAGGACGCCGTTCACCACCGGCCTGGTGGTCGGTCGGGCGTGTCGGAGCGACCAGAGCGCCAGGGCGGTCACGGCGAGGGCGATCATCGCGAGCCCGGTGATGGGGGACTGCACGAGCATCAGCGCGATGACCGCGAGGGCGGTGGAGCCGATCGCGCGCCACATCGTCACCGAGCGGGTGAGGAACTCGACGACGAACGTCACCAGCGCCATCGCCGCGATGAACCCCATGAAGTTGCGGGTGCCGCCGATGCCCTGGATCGGTCCGCCGTAGGCGATGTTCCCCTGGATGCCGAACGCCGGGATCGGGGTGTCGATGACGAGTCCGGACAGGACCTCGAGGCCGAGCGCGGCGACGAGCAGGATCCGGAAGGCGTCGCCGGACGCCCGGATCACCTGCACCAGGTCACGACCGAGCGCGAGGTACAGCCCGAGCCCGATGAAGCCGACCGTGCCGACGAGTCCCCGGAGGGCCACCCACGAGTACTCGCTCCACACCACGCTCAGCGCGCAGTACCCGACGAACGCCAGGAGCGACAGGGGGAGCACCCCGTGCCACTCGATCCGGTAGCGCTGCCCGAGCAGGCTCAGGCCCGCGAGGACGAACAGCGTGACGAGCACGGCCCACACGCCGGCCCGCCCGACGAGCGCGGTCACGGTGGGCTGCCCGAACGCGAACAGCACGATCACGGTCGCGAGCGCCTGGCTGAACCGCCCGCCCGCCGAGAACCCGATCCACGCCGACAGGTACCGTCGCGCGAGCACGCGTCTGGTCACCCGGCCGTCCGTCACCTCACCATCTTGGCGCATCCGGCCTTGCCGACCGGTGAGCCGACCGGTGGACGGCCCGACACCGCGCACCGGTGCCGTCGCCGGTCGGGCACTCCGGAGGGCGCTCGACCCGTCCTGGCATATCGACGATCAGCGATGTCGGCGTACGATCAGCGCACCATGGCGCGCGGCTCGCGGCGGTTCGGCGCACCGACGGTCGCTGCGGTCGTCGGCGGATCCGCCACGGCCCTGGCCTGGTGGCGGCTCGGCCCGACCACCCGCGGCACGGTGTGGGCCGAGGACGGCGGCGTGTTCCTCCGCGACCGGCTCGCGCTCGGCCCCGGCGCGGTCCTCGAGCCGTACGCCGGGTACCGCCACCTCGTCCCGCGGATCGTCGTCGACCTCGCGTGGCTCCTGCCCGTTGAGCGGTACGCCGTCGCCGTCTCGGGTCTCGCCTGCCTGGTCGTCGGTGTCGTGTGCGCGCTCGTGTTCCTGCTGTCCGGCGACGTCGTCCGACCGTGGCCCCTCCGGGTGCTGCTCGCCGCCGTCCCCGTCACGCTGCCCCTCGCGCCCGTCGAGATCAGCGGGACGGCCGCGAACCTGCACTGGTACGTGCTCGTCCTGGTGCCCTGGACGGCCACCCACCGTGCCCGGACGTGGTGGGGTGCGGCGGCGCTCGCCGTCGTGACCCTGGCCGGCGCGCTCACCGAACCGCTGGCGACGCTGTTCCTCCCGCTGCTCCTCGTGGCCTGGCTGCCGCCGACGCGGACCGCGAGCGGGCGCGTGGACCTCCACCAGCTGCCCGTCACCCTCGCCGCCGTGCTCGGCAGCGCGGTCCAGGTCCAGACGGCCCTGACCGACGAGCGTGCCTCGCGTCCCGGAGACCTCCACGGGGCCGACGTCCTCGCCGGGTACCTGCTGCAGCCGGTCGGTGGTGGGTGGGACCGCCGGGTCGGTGTCGTCGCCGAGGCGGTGCGGACGCACGGGTGGGGCGTCGTGGTCGTGCCGGTCGTGCTGCTCGGTGTGGTGCTCGTCGCGGCGGTCGTGCTCGGTCGGGGCCGTGCCCGATGGGTCGTCGTCGCCCTCGGCGCCGGTTCGTTCGTGGTGTGGTGGGCGGCGCTCGCGGTGAACGGGTCGCCGGTGCAGGACTGGGCCGGCCTCGGCCCGGCAGCGGTGGGGGCGCCGCCGTCCCGCTACGCGGCGGCGTCCGGACTGCTGCTCGTGTCGGCGGCGGTCGCCGGGGCGTCGGTGGTCATCGGGTCGGTCGGGCGGACGGGAGGCGCGGCTCGGCTGGGCGCGGCGGCCCTCGCCTGGTGCGTGGTCGCCGCCGTCGTGGTCGCCGCCGTCACGAACGCCCCGCCGGGAGCGACCAGACGGAGCGCCGGTCCGGTGTGGGCTGCCGAGGTCCCGGCGGCCGCCGCGGCCTGTCGGGCAGACCCCGCGATCGGGTCGGCGGAACTCCGGACGGCACCGTGGCGGGCCGCGGTGCCCTGCGACCGGCTCGTCGTCCGACGATGACCCGGCGGACGGGGAGCGTCCCGCGGACGAGGTGCCGGGGTCGGCGGCCCGGCATCGGCGTCGCCGGGTCGACCATGCCGGGGTCAGCGGCGCGCGGGCGTCCGGAACTCGCGGCGTGCCGGGGGTGTGCGCGGTCCGTCGCCGGCCGACACGGGCTCCTCGCCGACCAGCACGATGCGGGTCTTGATCGCGATGAGCGCGAACAGCACCCAGTTCCCCTGGTAGAGCAGTCGTGACTCGGTCACCGACTGCACGAGGAGCGCCACGACGACGAGCAGCGGCAGGAGCGACACCGGGTCGAAGGGCCGCGGGGACAGCGTCCGGTCGTAGCCGATCCGGGTGGCCGAGGCCCAGGACCGGCTGAGGGTGGTGACGACGTACACCAGGAAGACGAGCAGCCCGATGATCCCGGTCTGCATCCAGACGTCGAGGTAGGCGTCGTGCGCCTGCAGGTACGTGACGCCCTTGCGGTGGGCGAGGTCGGCGAGCGTCGGGATGCCCGGCCACCAGTAGCCGATCCAGCCCCAGCCGACGACGGCGTGCTCCTGGGCGAGCCCGACGACCCGCTCCCAGATCACGCCGCGGCCGGTCGCGTCCGAGCCCTTGCCGAGCAGCTCGGACACCTGACCGCGAGCGAGGAACGCGGCGACGCCGACCACGACCGCCCCCGCGGCGACGGCCAGGTACCGCGGGGTCCGACGTTCGGTCGGCACCCGGCGGATCCAGAGCGCGACCGCGAGCGCGACGAGGACGACGACCCCGGCGGCCAGCACGGTCGAGGACCGGGTGAGCACGAGGACCACGAGCGCCACGACGGTCCAGCCGATCGCCCGGTTGCGGCGGAGCCGACCCTCGGCGTACTGCACGGCGACCGCGATGACGGCGAGGAGCGCGACCATCGCCAGCAGGTTCGCGTTGCCGGGCAGGCCCTGGATGCGCCCGCCGGTGAAGAGCTCGGCGCGCGAGAAGTAGAACGCGTCCGGGATCTTCCGGTCGCCGTAGTCGGTCCACACCGGGGCGATGGGGTGCCGGAGGACGACGGCCACGAAGGCCTCGAAGAGGAGCGAGCCCATCAGCACCCAGCGGAGCGCCAGGCTGAGGGCGTCGGTGATCCGGCGCCAGGTCAGGGTGGAGGCGATCGCGAACGCGGCACCGGCACAGATCACCTGCACCGCGAGGCTCGAGATCGTGGCGAAGCGCCAGTGCGACCACGCGACGGACACGAGGCACCAGGCGAGGAAGAACCAGAGCGCACGGGGCGTGCGCGTGATCGGTGGACGGGCCCGCATGATGATCGTCGTGGCCCAGACCGCCGCGGCCGCCCAGAGCAGACCGGCGCCGACCCAGGTGAGGGTGTTCGGCACGGCGTCGCCGGCGAAGAGCACGAACAGGATCGTCGCGCCGAATGCGAACGCCTCGCGTTCGGGCACGGAACCGCGCGCCAACGGCCAGGTGTTCGTCACGACGCCAGGGTACCCGGGGAGCGCACGTCGACCGCCGATAGGCTCGTGCGCATGTTCCTCGGCATCACGAACACGCCCCGCGACTACGCGTGGGGATCCGTCACGGCCATCCCCGAGCTCCTCGGCCGGACGGTCACCGGCGCCCCCCAGGCCGAACTCTGGCTCGGCGCCCACCCCGGCAGCCCGAGCGTCGTCGTGAACCCGGCGATGGTCGGCGGCGCCGACACCGTCCTCGACTGGATCGCCGCGGAGCCGCAGGACGCCCTCGGTCCGGACCGCACCGGCCTGCCCTTCCTGCTCAAGGTCCTCGCGGCCGCCGCGCCGCTCTCGCTGCAGGCGCACCCGACGCCGGAGCAGGCTCGCGAGGGCTACGAGCGCGAGGAGGCCGCCGGTGTCCCGATCGACGACCCGGCGCGCAACTACAAGGACCCGTTCCCGAAGCCCGAGCTCGTCGTGGCGCTCAGCGAGCGGTTCGAGGCGCTGAGCGGGTTCCGCCCCGTGACCGAGACCCTCGCCGACGTCGAGGCGCTGGACGCGGGCTCCGGACGCCTCGGCCCCCTGACGGTGCACCTGCAGCACGGGCTCGAGGACACGGTCCGGTGGCTCGAGACGGCGGACTCGTCGGCCGCCGCCGTCGTGCAGGCCGTGAGCGACCTCGCCACCGCGCTCGCCGAGGACGCCCACACGCCGAACACCCGGACGGCCAGCGACCTCGCGTCGAGCTACCCCGGTGACCCCGGCATCGTGGTCTCGCTGCTCATGCACCGCGTCACGCTCGCCGCCGGCGAGGCCATGTACCTGCCGGCCGGGAACATCCACGCGTACCTCGACGGCCTCGGCATCGAGCTGATGGCCCCGTCCGACAACGTCCTGCGCGGTGGACTCACGCCGAAGCACGTCGACGTCCCGGAGCTGCTCCGGGTCCTCGACTTCACGGCGTACCCGGCACCGCTCCTCGCGCCCGAGCGGGTCGACGGCGGCGTCGAGCGCTTCGCACCGGACGGCGTCGGGTTCGCCCTGCTCCGCGTCTCCGGCGACGGACGTCCGGTCGGCCTGTCCACCGGCGGTGTCGCCTCGCTGCACGGCCCCTCGATCGCGATCTGCACGGCCGGTGCCGTCACGCTCGTCGGTGCGCGGTCGGCCACGCTGCTGCGGCAGGGGGAGTCCTGCTACATCACCCCCGACGAGGGCGACGTCACGGTCGAGGCCGACGGCGGGAACGGTCTGGCGTCCACGGTCTTCATCGCCACGGGTGCGTGAAGCCGCAGGGCGTGGCGGTCTGACGCCGCGCCGGTTCCGCTAGCGTGGCCAGCATGAGTTGGCTGGTCACCGGCGGCGCCGGGTACATCGGGTCCCACGTCGTCCGAGCACTGCGTGCGGCGGGCATCGACACCGTCGCGTTCGACGACCTCTCGAGCGGGTTCCGGGCCTTCGTGCCCGAGGACGTCCCGTTCGTCGAGGGCACGATCCTCGACGGCGACCTGGTCGCCCGGACGCTCGAGGAGCACGCCGTCACCGGCGTCGTGCACGTCGCTGGCTTCAAGTACGCGGGGGTGTCGGTCGAGCGGCCGCTGCACACCTACGAGCAGAACGTCACCGGCATGGCGACCCTGCTGCGGGCCATGGCGGAGAGCGGTGTCACGAAGGCGGTGTTCTCGTCGAGCGCCGCCGTCTACGGCACTCCGGACGTCGACACCGTGGTCGAGGACACCCCGAAGGCGCCGGAGTCGCCCTACGGCGAGTCCAAGCTCATCGGCGAGTGGCTCCTGCGCGACATGGAGGTCGCCGCCGGCTTCACCACCACGTCGCTCCGCTACTTCAACGTCGTCGGGTCGGGGGAGCCGGACCTGTACGACGCGAGCCCGCACAACCTCTTCCCGCTCGTCTTCGACGCCCTGCTCGCCGGTCGCACCCCGCGGATCAACGGCGACGACTACGCGACGCCCGACGGCACCTGCGTGCGGGACTACATCCACGTCGCCGACCTCGCGCACTCGCACGCGGTCGCCGCGCAGAAGCTCGAGGCGGGCGAGACCCTCGAGCGCGCCTACAACCTCGGCAGCGGCGACGGTGTGAGCGTCCGGCAGATCATGGACGCCATGGCGAAGGGCACGGGCATCGCGTTCGAGCCGGAGATCGCCCCGCGACGCGCCGGTGACCCCGCCCGGATCGTCGCGACCGGCGAAGCTGCAGCGCGCGACCTCGACTGGGCGATGCGCCATACCCTCGACGAGATGGTCACCAGCGCGTGGGAGGCCCGGCGCCGCATCGGCTGACGGCGGATCGCGGCCGGCTGACGGGCACGGCGTTTGTCCCCCGAAACCCCGACAGACCGGCCGCGACACGCCCGTACGGGGGACATGACACGCCGGAACGGTCAGTGCCTTCTATGATCCGCGACTTGACTCTGGCGAATGACACCGCTGTAATTACAGGCAACGACAGCGATCGTTGTGGTCCCGTTATCGAGACGTCAGGGGTGATCAGGGTGAACGGTTCCGACTTCCACGCCGGAGTACCGGAGGACTGGCACGTCGACCCTGTGTCGCTCGGCGTCCCGGGTGTGCGCCGTCCGGAGTCCGACGACGAGGAGAACCCGCTCGCCTGGCAGGTCGACTCACTCTGCGCGCAGACCGACCCCGAGGCGTTCTTCCCGGAGAAGGGCGGCTCGACGCGTGAGGCCAAGAAGATCTGCACCTCGTGCGAGGTCCGCTCGCAGTGCCTCGAGTACGCGCTCGAGAACGACGAGCGGTTCGGCATCTGGGGCGGCCTCTCCGAACGCGAGCGCCGCAAGCTGCGCAAACGGGCGTAACCGCGCCCACGGCGCGCCAGCGCCGTGCGGTTGCGCCCCTGAGGAGCCTGCGACGAAGGCGCCGGGGGCCAGCCACGTCACGACTCTCTGACCGCACGTTGATGGCCTCCACAGGTTCACGGCGCGCCGCCCCGCGGGGCCGAGCCGCGCCTCCTGGCCCGTAGAGTGACGCCCGTCATGCAGCCCAGAGTCACCGCGATCCTCGTCGCCGCCAACGGAGCGGACCACCTCGACCGGACCCTGGACGCGCTCGCGGCCCAGACCCGGCACCCCGAGAACCTCGTCGTCGTCGACCTCGGGTCCACCGACGGTTCGACCGCCGACCTCGCGTTCGGCGGGTCCGCGGAACTCCTGCGCCTGCCCGCCGGACGCCCCTTCGGCGAGGCGGTCGCGCGTGGGGAGCGCGAGGCGCCGCCCGCGGTCGCCGACGAACCCGTCGACGAGTGGCTCTGGCTGCTCGGCCACGACAACGCTCCGGCTCCGACCGCGCTCGCCGACCTCCTCTCCGCCGTCGAGATCGCCCCCAGCGTCGTCGTCGCCGGTCCGAAGCTCATCGACGTCGACGACCCCTCCCGGATCCGCGCGTTCGGCGAGAGCATGACCCGGTTCGGTCGGTCGCTCGGCCTCGTGCAGGACGAGCTCGACCAGGGGCAGCACGACCGGCACACCGACGTCATGGCGGTCGCCGCCGGCGGCATGCTCGTCCGTCGCTCCGTCTGGAACGAGCTCGGCGGGTTCGACCCCGCCCTGCCGAACGTCGACGCCGCGCTCGACTTCTGCGTGCGGGTGCGCCTCGCCGGACACCGCGTCGCCCTCGTCCCGGAGGCCCGGGTGACGAGTGCCGGGCCCATCGAGGAGTTCGGCCGCAAGCGGGTCTCCGAGGGACGCCGTGTCCGGATGCACCGCCAGGCGCAGCTGCACCGCCGGATGACCTACGCACCCATCGGGGTCCTCTGGCTGCACTGGCTCACGCTCGTGCCCTTCGCGATCGGCCGTGCCGTCGGGCACCTCGTCGCGAAGCACCCGGCGGCGGTCGGCGCGGAGCTCGCCGCGGCCTTCTCGGTCGCCTTCGGCGGTGGGACCGGACGGTCGCGCCGCGTCCTCGCGCGCGGGAAGAAGCTCGGGTGGGCGGCCGTCGAGCCGCTCCGGGTCAGCTGGCGCCGGGTGCACGAGCGGCGCACCACCTCGCGCGACGTCGAGCTCGCTCGGGTCGAGGACGCCCCGATCGCCCGGGCGTCCTTCCTCGGCGACGGCGGGATCTGGGTCGTGCTCGCCGCGGCGGTCCTCAGCGTCGTGACCCTCTACCCCCTGCTCGGCTCGCCGGCGCTGACCGGTGGCGGGCTCCTGCCGCTGAGCACCGACGTCGCCCGACTCTGGCAGAACGTCGGCTACGGCTGGCACTCGATCGGCACCGGGTTCACCGGCCCGAGCGACCCCTTCGCCGCGGTCGTCGCGGTGCTCGGATCCATCACGTTCTGGTCGCCGTCCACCTCGGTGGTGCTCGTGATGCTCGTCGCGTTCCCGCTCGCCGCGCTCGGCGCCTGGTTCGCGGTCCGGAAGCTGACCACCCGCACCTGGGTGCCGGTCATCGGCGCGGCGCTGTACACGATCGCGCCGACGCTCGTCGGTGCCGTGACGAGCGGGCACCTCGGTGCCGTGATCGCGCACGTGCTCCTGCCGTGGCTGTTCCTCGCCGTGCTCGAGGCGCACCGATCGTGGGCGTGGGCCTCCGGCGCGTCCCTGCTCTTCGCCGTCGTCGCGGCCTCGGCGCCGTCGCTGCTGCCGGTGCTGCTGCTCGGCTGGCTGGTGTCGCTCGCCGTCGGCTGGCGCCATGCGCACCGCCGGGTCTTCATCCCCGTGCCGGCCGCCGTGCTCTTCCTGCCGCTCGCGCTCGCACAGGTCGCTCGTGGCAACGTGCTCGCCGTGTTCGCGGACCCGGGCGTCCCGTCGGCCACCCGTGCGCCGTCGGCGTTCCAGCTCGCCATCGGTCAGCCGGTCCCGGACTGGAGCGGCTGGCTGCCGACCACCTCGGGCCTGGCACTCGCCGCGTGGATCCTGCCCGTGGCGATGGCGGTGCTTGCGCTGCCGATCGCCGTCGCCGCCATCGGCGCGATGCTCGGCCACCGCTGGGCCGTCACCGGCGCCGTGCTCCTCATCGCCCTGGCCGGCTTCGCCACCGCCTTCGCCGCCACCCACGTCGCGGTGACCGGTGTCGGGTCGACCACCACGATCATCTGGCCCGGCAGCGGGTTGTCCGTCTACTGGCTCGGCATCGTCGCCGCGGCGAGCATCGGGATCGACGTCCTGCCGCGCACCGCGCCGGTCGCCGGGCTCGTGACCACCGTCGTGGCCGCGGTCACGGTGGCGCCGGCGTTCGGGGCGTTCTACCTCGGCAACGCGGTGATCCAGCCCACGTCCGGCCGGGTGCTCAGCGCCTACGTGAACGCCGAGGCCCTTGCGAACCCCGACGTCGGCACGCTCGTCGTCGACCCGCAGGACGACGGCTCGCTCGCGGTGTCGCTGGAACGCGGGCAGGGGTCGACGCTCGACGACCAGACCACCCTGGACTCGACCGCCCTCACGCTCAGCCGGTCCGGGGCGCAGCTCGCGACCCTCGCCGGCAACCTGGCGAGCCGGAGCGGCTACGACCCGGAGCCCGCACTGCGGCAGCTCGGCGTCAGCTTCGTCCTGCTCGACGACGCCCCGTCGGGTTCCTCGGCGCAGGCGGTCCACGACCGTGCGGCGGGTGCGATCGGGCAGAACGCGCTGTTCACGAGCATCGGCGAGACCACGAGCGGGCAGCTCTTCCACTACGAGGGCGACGTCGACCGTCCGTCCACCGGATCGGCCGGCGCCCGCGCCACGCACGTCCTCTACCTCGTGGTCCTCGGCGTCGTGTTCGGCGCCGCGGCGCTCCTCGCGGTGCCCACGGCACCCCGTCGACGCCGTGCCACCTCGAACGTCATCGAGGCCGAGGAACCCGCCACCACCTTCGACGAGGAGCGCGACGAATGAGCCGTACCCCCGCCTCCGTCCGCCGCTGGGTCGTCCGCGGCACGGCGACCGCGATCGCCGTCGTGGTCGCCGCCGGCGCCGTCACCGCCGCGCACGCCATCGGCACCGAGACCGCACCAGGGCGCCCCGCGGGCAAGACCGTGACGCCCGTCCCGGCGGACGCCGAGCGCGTCTGCGCCGGCAACGCCCTCCGACTCTCCGACGACGCCGGGAACGACGCGACGAAGGCGAGCACGGTCGGGACCGCCACCGTCGCCACCGCGACCACCGGGTCGAGCGTCGAGCGCTCCGGGCTCGACGACTCCTCGACGGGCGGGAGCAAGCCGCGCCTCCTGACCGCACCCGCGGGGGACACGACCCCGCAGGTCGCCGGCAGCAGCTACCAGAGCGTCGCGAGTGGTGACCTCGTCGGGGTCGGCGCGGCGTCGTGCGACGACCCGAGCCAGTCCACCTGGCTCGTCGGCGGGTCCACCGAGACCGGCCGCACGTCCCTCGTCACCCTGTCGAACCCGACCGACGTGAACGCGACCGTCGACCTGTCGATCTACGACGGCTCCGGGACGGTCAGCGCCCCCGGCACGACGGGCATCGTCGTCGCACCGAACACGCAGAAGGTCGTCCCGCTCTCCGGGTTCGTGTCCGACCAGGGATCGACCGTCGTGCACGTCGAGTCGTCCGGCGGCCAGATCGTCGCGCACATGCAGGAGTCGATCGTCCGGACGCTCACCCCCGGCGGCTTCGACATCATCTCCGGCGGCGCCGCACCCGCGACGTCGCAGATCATCCCCGGCGTCGTCCTCGACGGCGCCCAGGAGGCCCAGCGCGGCGACGACACCGCCGACGCCGCACCGATCGTCCGCCTCTTCGTCCCCGGCACCGAGGCGGCCCGCGTGACGCTCGGCATCACCACCGCCGACGGGGGCGGCTCCACCGTGAACGCCACCGCCGAGCCCGGCGTCGTCACCGACGTCGCCCTCGACGACTTCCCGGACGGCCGCTACGCCTTCACCGTGACGTCGACCGAGCCGCTCGTCGCCGGCGCCCGCACGACGACGCCGACCGACGACGGCCGCACGGACGTCGGGTGGTTCGCCTCGGCGGACCCGCTCGGCTCGTCCACGATCACCGCGGTCGCACCCGGCGAGAACCAGCGCCTGACGCTCGTCAACCCGACCCGGTCCGACGCCGACGTCACGATCCGCTCCGGCGACGAGACGCAGGACGTCCAGATCGTCGCCGGCGGTGTCCGCACCGTGATCGTCCCGGTCGCGAAGCAGCTCGAGCTGCAGGGGACCGAGGGGCTCGTCGCGGGCGTGACGTACATGGGCGAGGACGGCATCGCCGGGTTCCCGGTCCGCGCCGCCACCGAGGTGTCCACGCCGGTGCGGGTCTACCCCTGAGCCGTGGCGCCCTGCGTCACCAGTGGCGGTAGCGGTCCGGCGCCAGGTCCCACGGGTCCTTGTCGATCAGCTCGCCGACCGCACGGAACACCGCGGTCTCGATGATGATGCGCTTGTCGGTGTCGTCCTTCTCGGGGCTGCGGGTGACCCGCTCGACGGGGACGCGGAACACGGTCACGCGACGTCGCTCGCGGTCCACCCGCCACCGGGGCATGTGGTCCGGCAGGGACTGGTCGGTCGGCATGTCGGCGACCTGGAAGACGACGCCCTCGAGTTCGGCGGGCCAGAGGCCGAGCAGGTAGTGCGCGGTGTCGCCGACGATGCGGTCGAACGTCTCGGCGCGCGTGATGATCGGCGCGAGGTCCGGTCCGGTGACGCTCGAGCGACCGCCGCGCCCGTGTCGGGAGCGGCCGCGGCCACGGTCGACCGGCGTGACGAGAGGGGTCCTGCGACGCATCACCACATCGTACGCGGCGGCGGACGCCCTGCCGCGCTCCGGTAGGGTCGGTGGCGGTATGGACGTGAGGATCTGCAGCAAGGTCGCCTGTGGTGCGAGCGCGGCGGCGACCCTCACGTACGACTACGGGGACTCCATGGTCGTCGTCGGTCCGCTCTCGACACGCGTCGAGCCGCACGGCTACGACCTCTGCGCACGCCACGCGGCGCAGCTGCGCGTGCCGCGCGGCTGGCAGGTGGTGCGGCGCGAGCCGCTCCGTCGCGACGCGGACTGATGCGGTCGGGCACAGTCCTCCACAGGCGGCTTCCTGGAGGCGCGGTGCACGGCACCGACGTCGTCTGACGACCCGCGCCTCCCGGCGTGGAAGACTGGGCCCATGCGCACCGAAGCCCGTACCGCAGCCCCGTTCCGCGTCGCCGACCTCGCCCTCGCCGAGGCGGGGCGACACCAGATCCGCCTCGCCGAGAACGAGATGCCGGGGCTGATGTCCCTGCGCGAGGAGTTCGGCGCGTCGCAGCCGCTCGCCGGCGCGCGCATCGCCGGGTCGCTGCACATGACGGTGCAGACCGCCGTCCTCATCGAGACCCTCGTCGCGCTCGGCGCCCAGGTCCGCTGGGCGAGCTGCAACATCTTCTCGACGCAGGACGAAGCCGCCGCGGCCGTCGCCGTCGGCCCGACCGGGACCCCCTCGTCGCCGGCCGGCGTCCCGGTGTTCGCGTGGAAGGGCGAGACGCTCGAGGAGTACTGGTGGTGCACCAGCCGGATCTTCGACTGGTCGGCCGAGGCAGCCGCGGCCGGTGCCGACTGGACCGGCCCGAACCTCATCCTCGACGACGGCGGTGACGCGACCATGCTCGTGCACACCGGTGCCGATGCCGAGGCCGCCGGGCGTGTGCCCGAGGCGGGTGCCGACGCGAGCACCGAGTGGAAGATCGTCCTCGACACGGTCGCCGCGTCGCTGCAGGAGTCGTCCGACCGCTGGACCCGCATCGCGGCCGACATCGAGGGCGTCACCGAGGAGACCACCACGGGCGTGCACCGCCTGTACGAGCTCTTCCGCAACGGTGAGCTGAAGTTCCCGGCGATCAACGTCAACGACTCCGTCACGAAGTCGAAGTTCGACAACAAGTACGGCATCCGGCACTCGCTGCCCGACGGCCTGAACCGTGCGACCGACGTCCTGATCGGCGGCAAGGTCGCCTTCGTCGTCGGCTACGGCGACGTCGGCAAGGGGGCGGCCGAGGCGCTGCGCGGGCAGGGTGCCCGCGTCATCGTGTCCGAGGTCGACCCGATCTGCGCGCTCCAGGCCGCGATGGACGGCTACCAGGTGGCACGCCTGGCGGACGTCGCCGACCAGGTCGACATGGTCATCACCTGCACGGGCAACCTCGGGGTCGTCGGCGTGGACGAGATGCTCGCGCTGAAGCACCTGGCGATCGTCGCGAACGTCGGACACTTCGACAACGAGATCGACATGGCCGGGCTCGAGGCACTGCCGGGCGTCGAGAAGGTCGAGATCAAGCCGCAGGTGCACGAGTGGCGACTGCCGACGGGCCGTTCGATCCTCGTGCTCTCCGAGGGGCGCCTGATGAACCTCGGCAACGCCACCGGTCACCCGTCCTTCGTGATGAGCAACTCGTTCACGAACCAGGTGCTCGCACAGATCGAGCTGCACACCCGGCGCGACGAGTACCCGACGGGGGTGTACGTGCTGCCGAAGCACCTCGACGAGAAGGTGGCGCGTCTGCACCTCGACGCGCTGGGGGTCGCGCTGACCGAGCTCCGGCCGGAGCAGGCGGCGTACATCGGCGTCCCGGTCGAGGGCCCATACAAGCCCGAGCACTACCGGTACTGACGCAGCGCGGCGGCGCGCGCCCGGCGCGCCCGCGCGCGCCCGGCGCGCTGCGCGTGCGTGCTGCGCC
>NZ_JBFPFM010000054.1:0-17153 GCF_047977705.1 Curtobacterium sp. LFS084 | reverse complement strand
CCGCCGGCCCCGCACCGGCCGCGGCAGCACCCGCACCGGCCGCCACCAGCTCCGCACCGGCCGCCTCCGCACCCGCGCCGGGAGCCGAGGCAGCGGCCCCCGACCGCACCGGCACGAGCACCGCCACCGCCGTTACCACCCCGGCCACGAGCACCACCCACCGGATCCACGGCTGCCACCCCGACGCCGCCGTCAGCAGGTGCCACTGCCACACCACGGTCACGACCACGGCGAGCGCAGCCGTCCCGCGCCACCACCACGACGAGCGCCGCTCCCACAGCACCCCGGCGCCGATGCCCACGAGTCCGGCGATGTACGGGGCGAGGGCCACCGTGTAGTACGGGTGGAAGATCCCGCCCATGAAGCTGAAGACCAGCCCGGTCAGGAGCAGCGCACCGCCGAGCGCGAGGACGGTCGCCAGCCGCGGCGAGGTCCGCTGCCGGAAGCCGATCGCGACGAGGGCGGCGACGAGCAGGACGAGCGCGGTGGGCAGCAGCCAGGTGATCTGTCCCGCGAACTCCGAGCCGAACAGCCGGAGGATCCCGGTGGCACCCCAGGAGCCGGCGCCGGCGGTCCCGCCACCGCCGGTCACGCTGCCGGTCTCGTCGCCGGTGACCCGACCGAGGCCGTTGTAGCCGAAGGTGAGCTCGAGGAACGAGTTCGTCTGCGATCCCCCGACGTACGGGCGGGACGACGAGGGCACCAGTTCCACGACGGCGACCCACCAGCCGCCGGCGACGACCACGGCGAGGGCGGCCCAGAGCAGGTGCACGACGCGCTTCACGAACGGCAGCGACGAGCAGTACAGGTACACGCCGACGAGGACGGGCAGGATCAGGAAGCCCTGCAGCTGCTTCGTGAGGAAGGCGAACCCGACGGCGACACCAGCCCAGACCACGTACCGCAGCTTCCCGGTGTCGACGCCGCGCAGGACGAGCCAGAGCGACAGCACCATGAGCAGGGTGAGGAGCGCGTCCGGGTTGTTGAAGCGGAACATCAGGGTGGCGACGGGGGTCGTGGCGAGTGCGGCTCCGGCGGTGAGCGCCGCTCCGGCGGAGAAGCGTCGGCGGACGATCGCGTACAGCAGCGCGACGGTTGCGACCCCCATCAGCGCCTCGGGGACGAGGATCGCCCACGAGTTCAGGCCGAACAGCCGGACCGACAGCTCCATGACCCAGAGGAACGCCGGCGGCTTGTCGACGGTGATCGAGTTGCCGGCGTCCGAGGACCCGTAGAAGAAGGCCTCCCAGCTCTGGCTCCCGGCCTGGACGGCGGCCGAGTAGAACGCGTTCGCGTACCCGTTGACGCCGAGGTTCACCAGGTACAGCACGCCCGTGGCGAGGAGCAGCCCGAAGAAGGCGGGACGTTCCCAGCGTGCTCGCTGGACGGCGGGTGTGCGGGAGGTGCGACTCATGGGTCCAGGGTCACCGGACCGGCTTTCGGCATCCGTTGCTGCCGCTGTGGAAGAGCCGGGAGGCGCGGCGGACGTCCGCCAGGTCGGGTTCCGGAACCCTTCGGCGCGCGTCTGCCTGCCGTTCGCCTGTGCGACACCGCAGCTTCGTAGCGTCCCGGGCATGCGCTCCACCGGTTCCGTCGTCGCGGTCGTCCCGGCCCGTGCGGGTTCGAAGGGCATCCCGGGCAAGAACCTCCGCCAGGTCGCCGGGCGATCACTGGTGCGCCGCGCCGTCGAGGCCGCGCTCGCGAGCCCGACGATCGACGCCGTCGTGGTCTCGACCGACGGTGACGCCATCGCGGCCGAGGCCGCGTCCGCCGGCGCCCGGGTGGTCCGCCGCCCGCCGGAGCTGGCCGGTGACGAGGCCTCGTCGGAGTCGGCGGTGCTGCACGTCCTCGACGAGCTCGCGGCCGCGGGCGAGGAGCCCGAGGTCGTCGTGTTCGTGCAGGCGACCTCGCCGTTCATCGACCCGGCCGACCTCGACGCCGCAGTCACCCGGGTCCGGGACGGGCACGCCGACGCGGTGTTCGCCGCCGCACCCTCGCACGCCTTCCTCTGGCGCGTCGACGACGACGGCACCGCCCGCGCCGTGAACCACGAGCAGGCGGTCCGCCCCCGCCGGCAGGACCGCGCCCCGGAGTTCCGTGAGACGGGCGCCTTCTACGTCTTCCGCGCGACCGGCTTCCGCGAGCACCGGCACCGGTTCCACGGCCGGGTCGAACTCGTCGTCGTGGACGGTGCGGGCGCCATCGACGTCGACGAGCCGGCGGACCTCGCCCTCGCCTCCGCCCTCGCGACCCGGCTGGACCGGCCGACGAGCACGAGCCGCTCCACCGAGCACGCACCCGACCCCCGTCCGGCGACCGCGCCGCACGTCCCCGCACCGAACGGAGCACCATGACCGTCACCATCGGCACGTCCACGATCGGCGCGGGCCACCCCGCGTACCTCATCGGCGAGATCGGCCTGAACCACAACGGCGACGTCGACATCGCCAAGCGGCTCATCGACGTCGCGGCCGACGCCGGGCTGCAGGCGGTGAAGTTCCAGAAGCGCACGCCGGAGATCGCGACGCCGGAGCACATGAAGCAGACGCCCCGCAGCACACCGTGGGGCGAGATGACGTACCTCGAGTACCGGTACCGCGTCGAGTTCGACCGCGACCAGTACATCGAGATCGGGGACCACGCGACGCTCCGGGGGCTCGACTGGTTCGCCTCGCCGTGGGACGAGCCGTCGGTCGCGTTCCTCGAGGACCTGAACGTGGTCGCGTACAAGATCGCCTCGGCGTCGGTGACGGACCTCGGTCTCCTCGCCGAGGTCGCCGCGACCGGCAAGCCCGTGATCCTGTCGACCGGCATGTCGACGCTCGAGCAGATCGACCGCGCCGTCGACGCCCTCGGCACCGAGCGCCTCGTGCTCATGCACGCGACGTCGACGTACCCGCTCCCCGCCGAGGAGGCGAACCTGCGGATGATCGACACCCTCGCGACCCGGTACGCGGGGGTCCCGGTCGGGTACTCGGGGCACGAGCCGGGCCTGCAGATCTCCATCGCCGCCGTCGCTCTCGGCGCCACCGCCCTCGAGCGCCACATCACGCTCGACCGGACGATGTGGGGCTCGGACCACGCTGCCTCGCTCGAGCCGCACGGGCTGCAGACCCTGGCGCGCGACGTCCGCATCATCGAGACCGCACTCGGCGACGGGGTCAAGCGGGTCATGCCGGGCGAGCGGGCACCGCTCGCGAAGCTGCGCCGCGTCGGAGCGTGACCGGCGACGCCCTGGACGCGACCGGCGACGGACGCGGGGCGACGGGCGGACGGGAGGCGCGCCTCCCGTCCGCCGGATCGCCGCGCGTCCGTCGGGTGGTCGGCCTGGTCGACACCGACTCGTTCGCGAAGTGGGGCGCCCACCTGCTCGCCGCCGCACCCGCGCACTGGGAGCTGGAACTCGTCACGGTTGCGACGCCGCGATCCGCGAGCCCGGCGCAGCTGCGGTCCGCGTTCCGGGGGCTCGACCACCGGCTGGCGCACCTCGCGGCGACACCGCCGGAGCCGCTCGACGTCGACGCGATCGTCGAGCGACTCCGCACCGACCCGCCGGACGCGGTCCTGGTGTCCCTGATCGGACCGGTCGCCGAACTCGTCATCGAGGAGGTCCACCGTCGGGTGCCGCGGCGGCCCGTCCTCGTGACGGGGCTGCCGGGCATCTCGTACCCGGCGAAGTGGAAGGGCGTGTTCTTCCGGGCGCGCGCCGACCTGTTCGTGCTGCACAGCCACCGCGAGGTCCGGGCGTACGAGGAGCTCGCGGCCGAGGGCGGCGTCGAGCCGCACTTCGCGCTCGCGACGCTGCCGTTCGCGCGGCCGGCGGCGGCGGTCGGGGGCGCAACCGTCGGGTCGCCGCCCCGCGACGCCGTCGTCTTCGCTGCGCAGCCGAGCGTCCCCGCCGGGCGGGCCGACCGCGAGCGTGTCGTCGGGTGGCTCGCCGAGACCGCGCGCCGACACCCGGAGTGGCGGGTGGTGATCAAGGTCCGGGCCGGCGCCGGCGAACACCAGACGCACCGTGAGCAGGACCCGTACCCGGACCTCGTGCCCGCGGACGCCCCGGCGAACCTCGTGGTCGAGAGCGGGCCGATGTCGGTCCATCTCGACCGCGCGGTGGCCCTCGTGACGATCAGCTCGACGGCCGTGCTCGAGGCGGCGGCCCGGGCCATCCCCGCCCTCACCCTGACCGACTTCGGCATCGGCCGGCACCTCATCAACGAGGTGTTCGTGGGCAGCGGCCTCGAGGGCGACGCGATCGACCTCGTGGACGGCCGGTTCGGGACGGTCCGGCCCGCGTGGATGCACGACAACCACTTCCACCCGGAGTCCGAGAACGACTGGGCGGAGCGGGCCGAGCGGCTCATGGCGTCACGCGACGCCGGGGTGCTGCGCGATCGGCCGGCCGCGCGCCGGAGCCGGGGCGGTGTGCTCCGCCGGGCCTGGGAGCGCAAGAACGCCCTCGGGTCGGACGATCGCAGTGTGCTCGGAGCCGTCGCCCTGGCGATCGGGGCGCCGGTGCGGGCGCTGAAGCGGGTGCTGCGGCAGGGACGCCGACTGCTGCGTCCGGCGGAGCCGCCGGTGCTGCTCGCGCCGACGAGCCAGCGCGGGGAGGCGCCGGATCGACTCGGAGACCGGCCGCCCGGAGCTGCGTCGCGCGTGGGCGGGTCAGATCGCCTTGGCGATCGCGAGGAGCAGCTGGTCCCGGGTCGGGACGCCGGGTGAACGGAAGACCTCGGCTCCGTCGTCCCGCCGCACGATGATCGTGGGGGTCGACCGGATGCCGAGGTCCTCTGCCTGGTCGGGGTGGTTCGCCACGTCCCGCTCCGTGACGTGCAGCCCGGGGACGAGCTCGGACGCCTCGGCCGACACCCGGCGGGCGGCGGCGCACGGGGCGCAGAACGAGGAGGTCCAGAGGTCGAGCTGCATGGAGTCCTGCAACGCGGGCGGGCGGGGTTCTACTCCCGCCGCGTGGAGCGGGGTGCCGCGGTGCGTGATGTCCGCCGCGCGCCGCGGCGCCGTCGGTTACTCGCGGTCGAACTCGCCGCTGCGGTCCCCGCGGTCGGCGAGGTCGTCGACCGGGTCGGACTCGCCCGGCACGTACTCGAACTCGGCCGAGGTCTGGTCGAGCACCTGGCGCGACTTCGTCATGCGGTAGGTGAACGCGGTCTGGAGGCCCTCGACGTCGGCGAACACCGTGACCTCGTCGTCCAGCGCGTCGCTCGTGGCCGTGCGGGTGTCGGTCGTGCCGTCGAAGGGTCCGCCGTGGAAGATCGCGGTGTACTCGTCGCCTTCGTGGATGGTGATGTCGCTCATGCATCCCTTCTACCAGGGGCCGCCTGTTGACGACTTCATAGCTTCGCTATATAGTTTTGCTATGGAATCACCGCGCGAGCAGACGATCGAGACGCTCCTCGTCTCCGTCAACCGCCTGATCCGCACCGCAGCGCAGGCGACGGGGAACACCACCTCCTCCGCCGTCTGGCGCACGCTCGGCATCCTCGAGACCGACCAGCCGCTCCGCCTCGGCGAGCTCGCGGCCGCCTCCCGCGTCGCGCAGCCGACGATGACGAGGCTCGTCGCCGGCATGCTCGCCGACGGCCTCGTGACCCGCACCGTCGACCCGGACGACTCGCGCGGGCAGCTCATCGAGCTCACCGAGGCCGGCCACGAACGGCTGGTGTCCTGGCGGGTCACCCTCACCCGGACGGTCGGCCCGCTCTTCGCCGACCTGACCGAGGACGAGTGGGACACCCTGCACGACGCCGTCGAGATCATCGCCTCCCGCACCTCCACCGCCACCAGAACGGAGACCCACGCGTGAACGCCCACGCACCCGCCGGACAGTCCGGCAGCATCCTCAAGCAGTCGTCAGCGGTCTGGGCGATCGCCTTCGCCTGCGTCGTCGCCTTCATGGGCATCGGGCTCGTCGACCCGATCCTCCCCGCGATCGCCTCGTCGCTGCGGGCCACCGCCGCCCAGACCGAGCTGCTCTTCACGAGCTACCTCGCCGTCACCGGTGTCGCGATGTTCTTCACCAGCTGGGTCTCAAGCCGCATCGGTGCGAAGAACACCCTGCTCATCGGCCTCGCGCTCATCGTGCTGTTCTCGGTGCTCGCGGCGACGTCGAACAGCGTGTGGACGATCATCGACTTCCGCGCCGGATGGGGCCTCGGGAACGCGCTCTTCATCTCCACCGCCCTCGCGACGATCGTCGGTGCAGCCTCGGGCGGCACCGCGTCCGCGATCATCCTGTACGAGGCGGCACTCGGCCTCGGCATCGCGGTCGGCCCGCTCGTCGGCGGCCTGCTCGGCTCGGTGAGCTGGCGCGGCCCGTTCTTCGGTGTCACCACTCTCATGGCGATCGCGTTCATCGCCATCGTCACGCTCCTGAAGTCCTCGGGCCTCGAGAAGCCCACCCCGACGAAGCTCTCCGCACCGTTCCGCGCGCTCGGTCGTCCGGCACTCGCCGCCCTCGCCGTCACCGCGCTCTTCTACAACATCGGCTTCTTCGTCCTGCTGGCGTACACGCCCTTCCCGCTCGGCTTCGGCGCGCTCGGCATCGGCTTCACGTTCTTCGGCTGGGGCGTGGGCCTCGCGATCACCTCGGTCTGGGTCGCCCCGATGCTCACCGCCCGACTCCGCCGCACCACCGTGCTGAAGATCGCGCTCCCGCTGCTCGCGCTCGACCTGTTCGCCGCCGCCGTGGTCGTGCACTCGCAGGTCGGCCTGGTCATCTCGGTCATCGTCGGCGGTCTGGTGCTCGGTGTCCTCAACACCGTCCTCACCGAGTGCGTCATGGAGGCCACCGACCTCCCCCGCTCCGTCGCGTCGAGCGCCTACTCGGCCGTGCGCTTCATCGGCGGCGCGATCGCCCCACCCGTGGCCACGCTGCTCGCCGACCGCTTCGCCCCGTCCGCCGCGTACGTCTTCGCGGGGCTGTCCGTCGCCGTCGCGTTCGTCGTGGTCGTGTGCACCACGCGCGTGCTGCGCCGGGTGGACGACGGCGCCGAGCCGGAGCGCGTCGAGGCCGAGGCCATCGGCGCCGGCGAGATGGCCTAGCCCGGGGCCCGCTCGTCCCCTTCCGCCCGCTCGCGCTTCCCCCGCGCGAGCGGGCGAAACACGTCTCACTCCCGGTCGACACCCGCCTGGTTCCGCCCGCTCGCACCACCCCCGCGCGAGCGGGCGAAACACGTCCCGGTCACGCCCCGCACCCGCCACATCCCGCCCGCTCGCGCCACCGCCGCGCGAGCGAGCGAAACACGTCCCGCTCACGCCCCGCACACACCACATTCCGCCCGCTCGCGCCACCGCCGCGCGAGCGGGCGAAACACGTCCCGCTCACGCCCCGCACCCACCACATCCCGCCCGCTCGCGCCTCCCCCGCGCGAGCGGGCGGAAGTCGTCGTGGCGACCGCGGGCACGCGACCGGATTCGCCCGTTGGCCAGCTGCGCCCGTCCGCAGGGTGACCGCCTGGAGGCGCGACACGGTCCCGAGGGGCCGGCCCGCGCCTCCAGGCAGTCGCCCTCAACCCACCGGAGGGCGCGATCGGGCGGAACACGTTCGGCTTGCGCCCCTCGCGCTGCACCAATCGCCCGCTCGCGCGGAGCGCGCGACGATCGGGCGGAACACGTTCGGCGTGCGCCCCTCGCGCTGCACCGATCGTCCGCTCGCGCGGAGCGCGCAGCGAGCGGGCGGAACACGTTCCGCGCCCGCCGAGAGCGCCGCACAATCCGCCCGCTCAGCGCTCCTCGCCCGCCCGCCCGCCCGGGCAGCCCACCCGGCGAGCGGGCGGGAAACGTCCCGGTCGTGCCGCGAGCGTTGCAGACATCGCCCGCTCGCGAGCGCGCCAGCCAGCACGCGATCGCCCGCGCGCGCCACCGAGCACCCGAGCGAGCACCCCAGCACCCCGGCACCCCAGCACCCGAGCGACCCCCCGAGCGCCAGCCCGTACTCCCACCCGGCATCGGGCCCCGCGCCACCGCGGAATAGGATCGACACCATGGCAACTGCGAACGACCGCCTCGTCTGGATCGACTGCGAGATGACGGGCCTCGACCTCGAGGTCGACGAACTCGTCGAGGTGGCCGTCGTCGTCACCGACTTCGACCTCGTCCCCGTGCACCCCGGCTTCGACATCGTGATCAAGCCCGACCAGTCGGCGCTCGACAACATGAACGAGTTCGTCACGAACATGCACACCACCTCGGGGCTGCTCGAGGAGATCCCGAACGGTGTGAGCCTCGCGGACGCCGAGTACCAGGTGCTCGAGTACATCCTCGAGCACGTCCCCGCCGAGGGTTCCGCTCCCCTCGCAGGCAACACGATCGGCACCGACCGCTCGTTCCTGTCGAAGTACATGCCCCGCATCGACGGCCACCTGCACTACCGCAGCGTCGACGTCTCGAGCATCAAGGAGCTCTGCCGCCGCTGGTTCCCGCGCGTGTACTTCAACGCCCCCGAGAAGCACGGCGGGCACCGGGCGCTCGCGGACATCCTCGAGTCCATCCGCGAGCTCGAGTACTACCGCCGCGCGGGCTTCGTCGCCGAGCCCGGCCCCTCCTCGGAGGACGTCAAGGCGGTCGCGAACGAGGTCGTCACCAAGTGGGAGCCGCGGCTCGCGCAGTAGGACACGCCGCCTCCGGCGCGTCCAGGAGGCGCAGCTCGCCTCACGTGGTCCGACCCGCCTCCGGCATGTACTACTATTGAGTGGTCGCGCCGGTCGCCCGGTGTGCACATGGTGGATATAGCTCAGTTGGTAGAGCGCCTGGTTGTGGTCTAGGAGGTCGCGGGTTCGAGACCCGTTATTCACCCCAGTCGAGGGAGAGTCCTGTTGCGTGAGACGCAACCGGGGCTCTCCCTCAGTGTTTGTCTGCGCCTCCGGCGCCGTGCGGCTTCGCCGAGGGTGGTCAGCGCGCCGATCGGCTTCGCCGCGGGCGGGCAGCACGGCCCGGGTGCGGGCGGGCACGGCGCCACCCGGCCTGGCCGCGGGCGGTCAGCGCGCTGGACGGCCTCGCCGCGGACGGCCAGCACGCCGTGAGACGATCGGCGGCGTGATGGAGATGTCCGCCGATGCCTTCGAGCAGCTCGTGACCGACGAGCTCGACCTGCTCCCCGACGAGATGGTCGACGGACTCGACAACGTAGTGTTCGTCGTCGAGGACGAACCGGAGGACGGCGAAGAGCTCTTCGGCGTGTACGACGGCGTCGCGGCGACCGAGCGCGGCCAGTACGGCTTCGGCGAGCTGCCCGACCGGATCGTGGTGTTCCGGAAGCAGCACCTCGCCGAGTGCGACACGCTCGAGGAACTCAAGGACGAGGTGCACACCACGCTCGTGCACGAGATCGGGCACTTCTACGGCATCGACGACGAGCGCCTGCACGAGCTCGGCTGGGCGTAGCCGCCGCTCCCGCGCCCGAGTCTCGGCTCCGCGGACAGTTTCGCGGCGCGGCGGCCGCGAAACCGTCCGCCGAGCCGAGTCTCGGGGCTGCGGGGCCCGCCCCGCGCGACACGACGGGCGGGGCCCACCCCGGGCGGCACGACGGGCGGGTGCGGGCACCGTCGCGGTTCGACGCGACGATGCCCGCTGCGAGGTCGGGGAATCAGGTCCCGGCCTCACGGCTCCGCCCGTTCACTCGGTGCCCCGTCGGGGCCGGGCGGAGGTCGAGATGGTCGTCAATGACCGGATCCGAGGGTGCCGGCGAGGCGGCCGTGGAACGCCCGGCTGGCGTCGTTCATCCCACGGATCTCGACGCGCTTGCCGTGCTGGTGGTACTTCGTCTCGATCGCGTCGAGGGCGGCGACGGTGGAGGCGTCCCACACGTGCGACCTCGTCATGTCGATCACGACGAGATCCGGGTCGTCGATGTAGTCGAACTGGGTGGTGAGGTCGTTCGAGGAGGCGAAGAAGAGCTCACCCTCGACCGCGTACAGGGCATGCTGCGCGCCGTCCGGCAGCGTCTCGATGCTCCGCGACACGTTCGTGAAGTGGGAGACGCGGCGGGCGAAGACGACCATCGCGGCGACGACGCCGATGATGACGCCGATCGCGAGGTTGTCGGTGGCGACCACGATCACGACGGTGAGCACCATGACGATGGTCTCGCCGACAGGCATCCGCTTCAGGGTGGCAGGCCTGATGCTGTGCCAGTCGAAGGTGCCGACCGAGACCATCACCATGACGGCGACGAGGGCGGCCATCGGGATGATCGCGACGACGTCGCCGAGACCGAGCACCAGCACGAGCAGGAAGACTCCGGACAGGAAGGTCGAGATGCGCGTGCGGGCACCGGAGGCCTTCACGTTGATCATGGTCTGCCCGATCATCGCGCACCCGCCCATGCCACCGAACAGTCCGGAGGCGATGTTCGCGACGCCCTGGCCGAGGGCCTCTCGGGTCTTCCGGGAGCCGGTGTCGGTGACCTCGTCGACGAGCTTCGCCGTCATCAGCGACTCGAGGAGCCCGACCAGGGCCATCGCGAGTGCGTACGGGGCGATGATCGTGAGCGTCTCGAGGGTCAGCGGCACGTTCGGGATGAACAGGGTCGGCAGGCTGTCGGGGAGCCTGCCCTCGTCCCCGACGGTCGGGATCGCGATCGACGCGAACACGGTCACCAGGGTCAGGACGACGATCGCGACGAGCGGCGCGGGGATCGCCGTGGTGAACCGGGGCAGCAGGACGATGATCGCGATGCCGGCGGCGGCGATCGGCCACACCAGCCACGAGACGCCGATGATGTTCGGCAGCTGCGCGGTGAAGATGAGGATCGCGAGCGCGTTGACGAAGCCGACCATCACCGACCGGGGCACGAACCGCATCAGCTTCGCCGCTCCCAGCCCGCCGAGGATCAGCTGGAAGACCCCGCCGAGCAGGACGGTGGCGATGAGGTAGTCGAGGCCGTGCTCCTTGACGACCGGGGCGACGACGAGGGCGATCGCGCCGGTGGCACCGGTGATCATCGCGGCTCGGCCACCGACGAACGAGATGACGACGGCCATCACGAACGCCGAGAACAGGCCGACACGGGGGTCGACGCCGGCGATGATCGAGAACGAGATCGCCTCGGGGATCGGGGCGAGGGCGACGACGAGGCCGGCGAGGACCTCGCGGAGCAGGACCTTCGGGTTCCGCAGGGCGGACAGGACGGTGGGACTGGGGTGCGCCTGGACGGGCACGGACTGCGTGACGGTCGTCACGGTTCTCCTTCGGATGGTGGGGTGCGGGCGCTGCGCCCGCGAGAGCTGTTCGTGGGGCGCGTCATCGCGCACGGCCGGCGACGTCGAGGCGTGCGGCACATCTCAACTCTTCCGTCGCGGGAGAGTTGCTGTGGTTCGACTCTAACGCGACGGGAGGGTTGGTGCGCAAGACCGGGACTGCAGATCGCGCGGCGGTACGCTCGCCAGGACACGACGACGGCACGGAGGCTCCTGGCATGACGGACGACGCGGCACCGACCACGATGCACATCGGCGACCTCGCCGAACGCACCGGCCTGTCCCACCGCACGATCCGCCACTACGACGAGGTCGGTCTGCTCCGTCCCTCCGGTCGCTCCGAGGGCGGGTTCCGGCTGTACAACGACACGGACCTCGCTCGACTGCTCGTCATCCGCCGCATGAAGCCCCTCGGGTTCAGTCTCGAGCAGATGGCCGAGCTCCTGGCCGTCGTCGACGCCCTCGACCAGACCGACGACGACGCCGAACGAGCACGCCTCCGTGGCGAGCTCGACGCGTACGTCCGCGACACCGAGCTGCGCCGCGCGAAGCTGGAACAGCAGCTCGGCATGGCCGACGAGTTCCTCGGGATCCTCCGCAGTCGGTAGCCGCGGGCCGACCGCCCGAGTGGTGACCGGCCAGGAGGCGCGACGTGCGTCCGCAGGGCGGGTCGCGCCTCCTGGCCGGTGCGTCCGCACGCGCCGCACGGTGGGGTCGCGCGCGCAGGCGCGACGACGCGTACGATCCCACGCACCGCACGAGCGGCGAGCGATCGGGGAACGCGATGCGACTCATCACGGGGACGACACTCGTCGTGGCACTGGCGGCGGCAGCGCTGGTCGGTGTGGCGCCGCCGGCGACCGCGGTCGGTTCCGGGGCGATCACCGTGCAGCTCGCCTCGCCGGACGGCACCCCGATCCGCCTGGCGGACGTCGAGCTCGCGGCGATCGGCGTCGACGTCGTCGTCGGGAACGCCACCACCGACGACGACGGCACCGCGACGTTCACGGGCATCCCCGCACCGGACACCGTCACGGTGACGACACGGCAGCTGCCGCCGCGCGGAGCGGAGACGTACGCGCCCGGCCTCCGCGCGGGCATCGCGGTGCGCGGTGGTTCGACGGTCGCGGTCACCGTGCCGCTGGTGGTCGGCGCCACCGTGCAGGGCGGGGTGGTCGGACCCGACGGTCCGGCCGCCGGACGCCTGATGTACGCGTGGAACGAGGACACCTCGCAGGTGTTCCGCACGACCTCGGACGGCGCGGGCGAGTACCGGTTCGTCGGCCTGAGCACCGGGCTGTACCGCATCGAGGCGTACGCGAACGGGTTGGCCTCGCCCGCCGTCTGGAAGACCCGGGTGTACCAGCAGCGAGGGACGCTGCCGGCTTCCCAGGTGACGCTGTCACGGCACTACGCGCACAGCGACTACGACCTGCTCGTCTTCGCGACGTCCGGCACCTCGTCGGCACAGCTCAGCGGCGCACGCGTCACGGTGACCGACGTGGCGACCGGTGCGTCGTTCTCGACCCGGTTCTCGACGGTGCTCGACAGCGAGCAGACCGCGCAGTTCCAGATCCCCTCGGGGCAGTACGTGGTGGAGCTGCGGACGGCGGCGACGAGTGCGGCGCCGTCGCGGACACTGTGGCTCGGACGTCCGGGTGGCGGGTACCGGTACGTAGCCGACCGCGCGCAGGCCGTGCCCGTCCGGGTCGTGTTCGGCGGGTTCAACGGGTGGGGCGGGGCCGTCCCGGACGCCGCAGTGCGCTGAGCATCCGCGCCGAGGTTCCGCGCTGGCCGACACGTCACGGGCGCGTCCGGGCGTGCGGTGTCGCCCAGCCCGTGAAGTCGTCGCGCGGCGGCGGCGCGGGACGGGCGACAGCGCGGCAGGCGGGCGGCGCGGCGCCGAGCGGGAGGCACGGAGGCGCGGCGCGCTACGTCCGCAGCACCACGTCCGCGAGCTCCGCGGGCCGCTCGGCCGCGATGAACGCCGACTCCTGGGCTGCCCAGCGCTCCCACTCCCGGGCGAACACGTCGCCGTCGCGGCCGATCGCCCGGTCCCACCGGGTGCCGTCGTCGGCCTCGAGCCACACCCGGAGCGACGCCAGCGGCGCCGAACCGCGCGAGAGCGCACCGCACCCCTCGACGACGATCGGGCGCTCGGGGTCGACGGGTGCCCACTCCGCCGGCGAGGACGTCGCCCAGTCCCACCGCCGGTACCCCGACGGCTCCCCCAGGACGTCGGTCACCACGGCCCGAGCGGCGGCGGCCAGTCCGTCCCACCCCGGGTAGACGTCGTCGAGGTGCACGACCTCGGCGCCGAGCCGGTCGCCGAGCACGGTGCCGAGCGTCGTCTTCCCGGTGCCGGACCGCCCGTCGACGAGCACGACGAGCCGGGTGCCCGACGCGGTCGCGACCCCGGCTGCCGCGGCGGCGAGGCCCTCGACGAGCGAGTCCGCCGGACCGGCAGCGCCGGTAGCGCCGACAGCACCGGCCGCGTCCACGGCACCGGCCGCGCCGACAGCGCCGGCCGCCCCAACAGCGCCGTCCCTGCCGAGAGCGCCGTCCCCGCCGACAGCGCCGCGCTCAGGCACGCCAGGTCCCCGCCGCCACGGCGACCACGATCGACACGACCCCGACGCCGACGAGCACGCCGACCATCGCCCACTCCGGCCCCGCGAACCGGGCGGTCCGTGCCCACGTCCGCCGCCCGGGAGCGCCGAACCCGCGCGACTCCATCGCCACCGCCAGCGTCGTCGCCCGCCGCAGCGCGAGTACGAGCAGCGCGAACGCCATCGACGCGCCTCGCCGCAGCCGGCCGGTGTCCGCGACGCCCCGGGCACGACGGGCCATGCCGAGCTGTCGCCAGTCGTCTCCGAGGAGGGTCGTCATCCGGATCGCCGCCAGCGCCCCGAGCACGAACCGTGCGGGCAGCCGCAGCAGCTGCGCCAGCCCGTCCGCGAGGTCCGTCGGGTCCACCCGGACGAACAACGCCACCGCCGGCAGGCCGACCGCGAGCACACGCAACGCCGTCGCGAGCGCGAGCTCGAGGGACCCGTCGGTCACGTGGGCGAAGCCGAGGTCGAACCACTCGCGACCGGAGGCCCGCCCGTACAGCGCGATGCTCAGCGCGGTCAGGGGGACCGCGACGAGGACCGGCGATGTGCGGAGCACCAGGGTGCGCGGCGGGATCCGGAGCAGCGGGAGGAGCAGGAGTTCCAGGCCGAGCGCCACGGTCGCGGACACGACGTCGAGGCTCAGCACCAGACAGATCCCGAGCGCGAGGACGCCCAGCAGCGAGGCGACCGGCTGGACCCCGCGGACGCCACGGGCGCGCGTGGTGCCGTCGGGTGGGCCGGGAGGCGCGGCTCGTCCGGGCAGACCGGCTGCGGTGGGGTGCGTGGTCACCGGGACACCCCCGTGGCCGGCCCGTGCCCGCCGGGGACCGGCGCGGCGGGTGCTCCGCTCGCCGCCGTCACCCCGGTCGCGCCGAGCACGACCTCGTCGGCGTCGAGGGCGCGGACGAGGTCCTGGTCGTGGGTCACGGCGACGATCGCGGTGCCGGCGTCGGCCAGTCCGCCGAGGCGTTCGACCACGGCCTGCCACGTCGCCCGGTCCTGCCCGGACGTCGGCTCGTCGAGCACGACGACGGGCGGCCGCGAGGCGACGACCGTGCCGATCGCCAGCCGCCGCTGCTCGCCGCCGGACAGCGTGAACGGGTTGGCGTTCGCGAGGTGCGCGAGACCGAACGCGTCGAGCAGCTCGTCGACCCGCTCGTCGACGTCCGGTGCGCCGAGTGCCCGGGGGCCGACGGCGAGTTCCTCGCGGACGGTGCGGGCGACGAACTGGTGCTCGGGGTCCTGGAAGACCGTGCCGATCCGACCGGCCAGCTGCGTGCTCGTCCAGGCGGCGGGCGCGACGCCGATGCCGTCGGCGAGGGCCGTGCCCGCGCGGAGGGAGCCCGCGGCCGGGCGCAGGAGTCCGGCGAGCGTGAGGCCGAGCGTCGACTTGCCGACACCGTTCGGCCCGGTGACGGCGAGCACGCGTCCGGTCCGGACGTCGAGGTCGATCCCGCTCCCGACCGGCTGCCGCCGACCCCGGGCGGTCCCGAGCCCACGCGCCGCGAGCAGGACGGCGTCGCCCACGGGTGCGTCCGTGCCGCCGTCCGCTCCCGCCTCGTCGAACGGGCGGGATCCGCTCGGTCCCCCGGTGGCGACCGCGCCCGTTCCGCCCGTTCGCGGCGGCGTGCGGGTGCTCCGACGAGCCGAACCGCGCGCGGGCTCCGATCCCGGCACCCAGACGCCGGCGGCGGTGAGCGTCGGGCCGTGGGCGGCGAGGACATCCGCCGGCGCACCGTCGGCGACGACACCGCCGGCCGGTTCGAGCAGCACGAGCCGGTCGACCAGGTCCAGCCAGGTGCCGATCCGGTGTTCGACGACGAGCAGGGTCGCCCCGGTCTCGTCGAGGAGCGCCCGGACGGCGTCGTGGACCTGCACGACCCCGGCGGGGTCGAGGTTCGCGCACGGCTCGTCGAGCACGAGGGCTCCCGGGCGCATGGCGAGCACACCGGCGAGCGCGAGCCGCTGCCGCTGCCCACCGGACAGCATCGTGGTGGACCGGTCGAGCGGCAGGTCGAGGCCGACGACCTCGAGCGCGTGCCGGACGCGCTGCCAGGTCTCGTCGCGCGGGACCCCGGCGTTCTCGCAGCCGAACGCCACGTCGTCGCCGACCCGCGACATCACGGTGTGCGCCTCGGGGTCCTGCATGACGAGGCCGACGCGCCCGCGGACCGCACGGGGTTCGGCACCGTCGACGAGGACCGTTCCCCGGACCGAGGCGGCGGTGTCGTCGGTGGCGTCCGGTTCGTCCGGGAGCACGCCCGCGACGGCCCGCAGGAGCGTCGACTTGCCGGCGCCGGACGGGCCGACGACCGCGACCCGCTCCCCCGGTTCCACCCGGAGGTCGACGCCTCGGACGGCCCAGGCGTCACGTTCCGCGTACCGCCAGCCCCAGTCCTCGAAGGTGATCCGCGCGGCGGTGCTGGTCACGCGACGACGCGCGGACGGCGCCTGGCGTGCTCGCGACCGGCGGCGAAGGACGACAGGACGCCCGTCGCGGCGAGGGCGCGGACGAGGAACCACGAGCCGACGCCCGCGATGAGCGCACCCGAGACGATCGCCGAGACGACGTAGACGACCTTGAACGCGAGGTCGAGCCCGGGGTACCAGAGCATCGTGTCGTTGATGCCCAGGGCGAGGCCGGCCGCGGCCCCGGCGAGCACGACGACCGGCAGACGGTAGACGCGGTACAGGAAGAGGGCGAGCACCAGTTCGGCGCCGAGCCCCTGCACGAGGCCGGCCTCGAGGGTGAGGAACCCCCACTGCGTGCCGAGGAGTGCCTCGACCGAGGCGGCGACCACCTCGGCGTAGAGCGCGGCGCCCGGCTTCCGGACGATGATCGCGACGACGGGGCCGGCGAGCAGCCAGACGCCGCCGAACAGCGCCTGCGTGCCGGGCAGCACGAGCGCCATCACGGCGCTGATCGGCTCGTAGCCGAACTCCCAGAGCTTGAAGACGACACCGATCGCGACGGCGAGCACGCTCGCGACGACGATGTCGACGACGCGCCACCGCAATGAACGGGTGACGGTGGACGGTACTGCTGACGACGTGCCGATGGGCATCATTCGAGAACTCCTCCCTGCGCCGGCATGACCCGGATCAGGTTCGACGGTCGGAGCGCCACTCGCTCCCTCTCAGCCCGGCGGTCCCGGACTCCCGTGTGTGTCCCACCATCATAAACGCGTGCGCGACCGGGTGACGGATCGCGACCGCACGACGGACAGGAGGCGGGGGGGGGGGCCCCCCCCCCCCCCCCCGCCCGGAGGGCGGGCCCTCGTTTGGGCGCCGGCCCCCCTGGGGGGGGGCCGCCCCGGGGCCCCCAAGA
>NZ_JBFPFM010000053.1:0-17861 GCF_047977705.1 Curtobacterium sp. LFS084 | reverse complement strand
GCGCGCGGCGGCGCGCGCGCCGCCTACGCGAGCTCGAGCAGCACGTGGCCGGACGAGATCGTCTGGCCGACGGGGGCGTTCAGCCCCGTGACGACGCCGTCGCGCGGGGCAGCGACGGGCTGCTCCATCTTCATGGCCTCGAGCACGACGAGCAGGTCGCCCTTCACCACGGTGTCACCCTCGGCGACCGCGAGCTTCACCACGGTGGCCTGCATCGGGGACGTCACCGACCCGGACGAGGCGAGCCCGCCGCGCACGCCGGACGACCGACGCTTCGGGGGAGCCGAGGGTCCGGCCGGACGACGACCCGCAGCGCCACCGACGCCGACGATCGACGGCATGGTGACCTCGATGCGCTTGCCCTGCACCTCGACGACGACGCTCTCGCGGTCGGCCGGCGCGGGGAGCTCCTCGGGGGAGCCGCTCCACGCGGGGATGTCGTTCTGGAAGTCGGTCTCGATCCACTGCGTGTAGACGGAGAACGGCTCGTCGTCCGACGTCGCGAACGCGGGGTCCGACACGACGGCACGGTGGAAGGGGAGCACGGTCGGCAGGCCGGTGACCTCGAACTCGGCCAGGGCACGGCGCGAGCGCTCCAACGCCTCGGCGCGCGTGGCGCCGGTGACGACGAGCTTCGCGAGCATCGAGTCGAACGAGCCGGACACGACGTCGCCGGACACGACGCCCGAGTCGACGCGGACACCGGGGCCGGACGGCGCGTGGAACGCGTGCACGGGGCCCGGCGCGGGGAAGAAGTTCCGACCGGGGTCCTCGCCGTTGATGCGGAACTCGAACGAGTGGCCGCGTGCCACGGGGTCGGAGTAGTCGAGCACGCCGCCCTCGGCGATGCGGAACTGCTCGCGGACGAGGTCGATGCCGGTGACCTCCTCCGAGACGCAGTGCTCGACCTGCAGGCGCGTGTTGACCTCGAGGAAGGACACGGTGCCGTCGGCGCCGATGAGGAACTCGCACGTGCCGGCACCGACGTAGCCGACCTCACGGAGGATCGCCTTCGACGACTCGTACAGGCGCTCCGTCTGTGCGGCGGTGAGGTACGGCGCGGGCGCTTCCTCGACGAGCTTCTGGTGGCGACGCTGCAGCGAGCAGTCGCGGGTGGAGACGACGACGACGTTGCCGTGCTCGTCGGCGAGGCACTGGGTCTCGACGTGGCGCGGCTTGTCGAGGTACTTCTCGACGAAGCACTCGCCCCGACCGAACGCCGCGATCGCCTCACGCGTGGCCGACTCGAACTGCGACTCGACCTCGTCGCGGGTGCGGGCGACCTTCAGGCCGCGGCCGCCGCCGCCGAAGGCCGCCTTGATGGCGACCGGCAGGCCGACCTCGTCCGCGAACGCGATGACCTCGGAGGCGTCCTTGACGGGCTCGATGGTGCCCGGCGCGAGCGGCGCGCCGACCTTCTCGGCCACGTGACGCGCGGACACCTTGTCACCGAGCTGCTCGATGGACGCGGGCGACGGCCCGATCCACGTCAGCCCGGCGTCGATGACGGCACGGGCGAAGTCGGCGTTCTCGGCCAGGAACCCGTAGCCCGGGTGCACGGCGTCGGCGCCGGACCGTCGGGCGACCGAGATGATCTTGTCGATGACGAGGTAGGTGTCGGCGCTCGTGGTGCCGTTCAGCGCGTAGGCCTCGTCGGCGAGGCGTGCGTGGAGGGCGTCACGGTCCTGGTCGGCGTAGACCGCGACCGATGCCTTGCCTGCGTCGCGGGCCGCGCGGATGATGCGGACGGCGATCTCGCCGCGGTTCGCGATGAGGACCTTGCTGATACGGGGCATGGTAAGTCAGCGTATTCGTGCGGGAGGGCCACGAATTGACTGGCACCCACAAAGAACGAGCGCGAAGAAGTGTGGATGTCTACAGTGCCCACAGGTCGTGCCAGGCGATGCCGAAGCCGCGGAGCAGCATCGACCGCAGCACCGGGAGCGACAGCCCGACCACGGCCGACGGTGCGCCGTCGATCCGGGTGATGTAGGCCGCGGCCCGTCCGTCGATCGTGAAGGCGCCGGCCACCTCGAGCGGTTCGCCGGTCGCGACGTACGCGTCGATCTCCTCGGGGGACACGTCGTCGGCGAAGGTGAGGACGGCGCTGTCGACCGCCACCACGTGGTCGCCGGCGGCGACCATCGCCGACCCGCCGGGCGCGACATCCGCGACGAATGCGGCGGCGCCCAGCGGCCCACCGCCCGACGCGTCCACGGTGCGGACGGGAGGCACGGTGCCGGCCCGACCCGCGCCTCCAGGCCCCTGGGCGGGTGCGTCCAGGACGTCGGGTGCGTCCGCGACGCGGCGCCGGTCCACGACGCAGTGCCCGCTCCAGAGCGTGCCGCCGCCGGCGGCGAGCATCTGCCGCCACCGCTCCCGGGCGACCTCGGGGTCGTGGGGCTTGCCGTACAGCACGCCGTCGACCTCGAACGCGGAGTCCCCGCCGAACACGAAGCCGTCGGCCGGGGAACCGTCGACCGGGGCGTCCGCGACGGCCGAGGCCTTGGCGACCGCGAGCATCGCCACCAGCTCCGGCCCGGTCAGGTCGCGGCCGAGCGACGTGGCGGCCGCGGCGACCGCGGCGTCCTCGTCGACACCCGGCGCGACGAGCACCGGCTCGATCCCGGTCTGGGCGAGCAGGGCACGGCGGGCGGGGGAGGTACTCGCGAGGTACAGACGCATGGGAACATCGAACCATGGGTGAATCCGTCGGAACGCTGCTCGACCTCGACGTCACCGGGATCGCCCACGGCGGCATCTCGGTGGCACGGCACGAGGGGCGGGTGGTGTTCGTGTCGGACGCGATCCCGGGCGAGCGCGTCCGTGCCCGGGTGACCGAGGACCGGAAGAAGTCGTTCTGGCGCGCCGACACCGTGTCGGTCGAGACGCCGAGCGAGCACCGCGTCGACCACGTCTGGCCCGAGGCCGCCCTCGACCGCGACCCCGCGGTCCGTGCCGGCGGCGCCGAGTTCGGGCACATCGCCCTCGGCCACCAGCGCACGCTGAAGCACGACGTCCTGGTCGACTCCTTCGCCCGGTTCGCCCGCACCGACCTGGCCGAGGTCCTCGGGCACGACGTCGTCGTCGAGGCCGCGCCCGGCGACGACGAGACCGGCGGCACCGGGTGGCGTACCCGCGTGCGTCTGCACGTGGACGAGGACGGGACCGCCGGACCCTTCGCCGCCCGGTCGCACACCGTGGTCCCGGTCACGTCCCTGCCGCTCGCGAGCCGCACCGTGCAGGAGAGCGCACCGCTCGGCCGCGGCGCGATGCCCGGTGCCTCGGTCGTCGACGTCCTCGCACCGAGCGGCTCCGAGGGTGCGCGCCTCGTGATCGACGAGCAGAAGCCGACCGTGGTCACCGAGACCGTCGGGGACCGCTCGTTCCAGGTGGACGACAACGGCTTCTGGCAGGTGCACCGCCAGGCGCCCGCCGTGCTGACCGCCGCGGTGCAGGACCTCGTCGACCGCGACCGGCTCGACCCCGAGGGGCAGCACCTCGACCTCTACGGCGGTGTCGGGCTGCTCGGCGCAGCGCTCGTCGACCTCGTCGGGCTCCGCGCGAAGCTGACGAGCGTCGAGAGCTCCGAGCGCGCCACCGAGCACGCGCAGGAGAACCTCGCCGAGTGGATCGGCGTGCGCGCCGAGACCGCCCGCGTCGACCGCTGGCTGCAGCGGACCGTGTCGTCGCTGACGGCGACCGAGCGGCAGCGCCACCGCGCCGGCACCGTCGTGCTCGACCCGCCGCGCTCCGGTGCCGGTCGCGAGGTCGTCGTGCAGATCGCGGCGCTCCAGCCGGCGCAGGTCGTCTACGTCGCCTGCGACCCGGTGGCCCTCGCGCGCGACGTCGCGACGTTCGCCGACCTCGGGTACCGCCTGGAGGCGCTGCGTGCGTTCGACCTCTTCCCGCACACCCACCACCTCGAGGCCGTGGCGCGGCTGGTGCCCGTCGCCTGACGTCGATCACGGGCCGGGCCGGGCGCGGCGGGCTCGACGCGCCCGGGACGGCTCGGTCCGATGCGGCGGCTGCGCGGTGACCCACGGGGCTGGCCGTTCCGCGCGACGCGTGTCGCCCGCGGACACGTCGGCGCGGCGCGATCGCATCGCGCTGCTGCCTGAGTCCGACCTGGGTATCCTTGGGCGGTGATGGCGAACCGGTTTCAGGGGCCGGCGAGCACATCGACGAGAGAGGCCACCGTGGCAACAGACACGACCACCACCGGAACGACCGGACTGGCGACCAAGCCCGTCCGTGTCGCGATCGTCGACGACCACGAGTCCGTGCGGCTCGGGATCCAGGCAGCGTGCCAGAACGAGGGGTTCGAGGTGGTGCTCACCGCCGCGAGCGTGCCCGAGTACATCGAGAACCTCGGTGGGCGCGAGGTCGACGTCGTCGTCCTCGACCTGTCCCTCGGCGACGGCTCGACCGTGACCGCGAACGTGAAGGGTGTGCAGGGCACCGGTTCCGCCGTGCTCGTGCACTCGATCGCCGACCGCGTCGCGAACGTCCGTGAGGCACTGGCCGCAGGGGCGGCCGGCGTCATCCCGAAGTCCTCGGCGACGAAGACCGTGATGGCCGCCGTCGCCACCGTCGCGCGCGGGGACGTGCTGAACAACCTCGAGTGGGCCAGTGCGATCGACGCCGACCGCGACTTCGCGAAGGCGCAGCTCGGACGCCGCGAGCGCGAGATCCTGCACCTGTACGCCTCGGGCCTCCCGCTGAAGCTGGCCGCGCAGCAGCTCGGCATCGGCTACTCCACCGCCCGCGAGTACCTCGACCGCATCCGTGTCAAGTACGTCGAGGTCGGTCGACCCGCCCCGACGAAGGTCGACCTGCTCCGTCGCGCGGTCGAGGACGGCATCCTGCCGGGGCTCGACTCGGGCATCGACCCCGACGGCGACGGCCGCTGAACAGCATGACGGCGGCGGACGCTGCACCCGGCAACGGCGCCGGGGCCGGTCCCGGCACGACGGCCGGTGCCGGAGCCGCGCCCGCCGCAGGGGCCGGGGCCGCCAGGACGGCCGTCGGGGCGATCGAGCCCGCGCCGTTCGGCGCCGATCCCGCACGCAGTGTCCGCGCGTCCATCACCCAGGCGTCGGTCGAGCGTGCCTTCGCGATCCTCATCGCCGTGGCCGCGCTCGGCTTCGGTGCCACGACGGTGCCCGCGGTGCTGTCCCAGCTGCCGTACCTCGACCCGGTGTGGGGGCCGGTGGCCGCCTGCGCGCTCGCCGCGTCGTTCCTGTTCGTGGGGGCGTCGGTGTTCGTGCGGCGCCTGGCCCAGATCGCGCAGATCGTCTGCGCCCTCGTGTTCCTCGTCGTGCTCGTCACCTGGCCGCTGACGGCCCGCGAGCCGATCCCGTCCGACCAGGCACCGTGGCCGTGGTGGCTGTGCACCGTCGGGTCGACGGCCGCCGCCATGGGGTTCGCGCCGTGGCGGGCGTCGGTCTACACCGCACTCGTCCCGGCCGTCTACGTGGCGATCCGGTTCACCCCGGCCGGCGGCGACGCGGGCGCCGGCGCGGTCCTCAACGGCTTCTACACGGCGATCCTCAGCGGGGCCGCCCTCATCATCGTGATCGTGCTGCGCCGTGCGGCTGCTGCGGTCGACGCGGCCCAGGCGACGGCGGTCCGTCGGTACTCGCACGCCATCCGCGAGCACGCGACCGAGGTCGAACGGGTCCAGGTCGACGCGATCGTCCACGACAGCGTCCTGACGACACTGCTCTCCGCCGCGCGCGCGGACACCCGTGACGCCCAGGTGCTCGCCGCGCGCATGGCCCGGAACGCGATCGACCACCTCGAGGCGGCCGCGTCGGACGGTCCGGGGGACGCACCGCCGGTCCCGCTCGTCGACCTGCGGGAGCGGATCGCCGACGCCGTCGGGGCCCTCGCGGCGCCGGTGCGCGTCGACCGCGGGCACCTCGGGACGGCCCGTGTCCCCGCGATCGTGGCGGACGCCGTGGCCTCCGCGGCCGTCCAGGCCGCGGTGAACAGCGTGCAGCACGCCGGCCCGGCCGACGTCGAACGCTGGATCGTCGTCGAGCAGCGCGGTGCCGGCGTGCACGTCGAGGTCGGTGACCGCGGGACGGGCTTCGACACCGCGACGATCCCCGCCGAACGACTGGGCGTCCGCCGCTCGATCCTGGAACGCGTCGTCGCGGTCGGTGGCACCGCCGAGATCGTCACCGCGCCCGGAGCGGGCACGCGGGTACTCCTCGACTGGCGCCCGACGACGGGGGAGCCGCGGTGAAGGCCTCACTGCCCGCCGGCGTCGCGATCGGGCTCGCCACGCTCTTCTCGGTGTACCACCTGGTCCTCGCCGCCACGACGCTCCCGGGGGCGGCCGAGATCGGCCCGGTCCTCGCGTGCATGGTGCTCTACGCGGCCGCGACCGGGGTCGCGGTGTTCGTGCACGGGCGTTCGCTGCCGGTCTGGGCCGCGTGCTTCGCGCTCGCGACCGCCGTCGTGCTGCCGATCGTCGCGTCGCCGACCGTCGACCTGGCAGCGGGGCCGGGGAACGGCACGTGGTGGATCGCCGCCGTCGGCACGCTCATGGTCGTGCTCGTGGTGCGCGGTCGCGGACCGTTCGCCTGGGTCGGGGTCGGCTTCCTCGCGGTGCACGCCGTCGCCTGGGCCGGGCTCGGGGCACTCGGATCGCTCGGGGTGCTCGGCAGCGTGTCGTGGGTCGCGATCGCCACCGGTCTCGCCGCGGCGACGAGCCGGGCCACGCGCGTCACCCGTGACTTCGTCCGCGCCGAGCAGGAGACGGCGGACTGGCAGGCGGCGCAGGACGCCCACGTCTTCGAGCGCCAGTTCCGCCTGAGCCAGACGACGCGGATGGCGCTGCCGATGCTGCAGCGGATCATCGAGACCGGCGGTGACCTGGACGACGCCGAGCGTGCCGAGTGCCTGCACCTCGAGCAGGCCATCCGTGACGAGATCCGCGGTCGGTCGCTGCTGTCGGACGACGTCCGCGACGAGGTGATGCGGCTCCGCCGTCGCGGCGCCACCGTCCAGCTGCACGACGACGGTGGGCTCGACGACCTCGAGGTGCCCGACCTGCGCCGCGTGCACGCCCGGATCGCCGATGCGCTGCGGCAGGCCCGTGAGGCCGACAACGTGATCATCCGGACGGTCCCCGAGGGCTCGGCGTCCGCCGTGACCGTCGTGGGGCTGCGGCTCGACCTCGCTGCGAGCGAGTCGGCGGCCCTCGGCGCGGGCATGGACGACGAGGACGGCGACGAGGACGACTCGGTCGTGGTGTGGCTGGAGATCCCGCGGCACGAGGTCGTCTGACCCGAGTCGGCGGACGACCTCGTCGCGCCGGGATCGCCGGCGGCGGACGCGTCTCGACCTGCCCGGAAACGGGGAACGGGCCGGTCGGAAACCGACCGGCCCGTTCACGACCCGAGTCTGAGCGACAACCCGAATATCGCCCTGACTCGTAGCTGGTGGTGGCGTCGTACCCTAGTCGGCCACCGACCTGCGATGTTCTTCGTTGAAGGACACCGAACACTGACTACTATGCCTGCCGCTGAACGCTCTGTCAGTCGTCATTATGGGGGACAAAATCGCCCATTTCCGACCGCATCGCACCGAGCTGTCCCCCGTCTGAGGGGAGACGAACCGGGAACTCCGCCCACGAGGGGCACGGAGTGCGTCGGGACCCAGGGGTACATGCTCGCTCGCACCGAGCGGTGCGCGCAAGCCCCGGGGCGTCCTAGCGGAGCGAACGGCTCCAGGCGCCGGCTCCGTGCTCGAGCGGTCGACGGAGCCCCCGAGCGGACGCGTCCCACCCGGACCGCGGCGACACGGTGACCTCGGGTCGGCCGAGCGACGCGGCCTCGTCGGCCTGCCGCTGCAGGACGGCGATGACGGCGGCGAGCTCTTCGGGCGTGGGCTCGCCGGACACGACGCGCACGTCGGCGGCGGCGGAGGCCGCACGCTCGGCGGGGACGGCGGGGACGGCGGGGACGGCGGCGGCGTGGCGGCCCATCAGCGTGCGCCCGTCACAGCGGGATGTTCCCGTGCTTCTTGGGCGGCAGCGTCGCACGCTTCCCGCGGAGGGCCCGCAGCGCCTTGATGACCGAGACGCGCGTCGCGTGCGGCTGGATGATCCCGTCGAGCTCGCCGCGCTCGGCCGCGAGGTACGGGGAGGCCACGTTGTACGTGTACTCGTTCGCCAGCTTCGCGCGGACGGCGGCGACGTCCTCGCCGGACTCCTCGGCACGCTTGATCTCGGCGCGGTACAGGATGTTGACGGCGCCCTGACCGCCCATGACGGCGATCTCGGCGGTCGGCCACGCGAGGTTGATGTCGGCGCCGAGCTGCTTCGAGCCCATGACGATGTACGCGCCGCCGTAGGCCTTGCGGGTGATCACGGTGACGAGCGGCACGGTGGCCTCGGCGTAGGCGTACAGGAGCTTCGCGCCACGGCGGATGACGCCGGTCCACTCCTGGTCGGTGCCGGGCAGGTAGCCGGGCACGTCGACGAGGGTGAGGATCGGGATGCCGAAGGCGTCGCAGAACCGGACGAAGCGCGCGGCCTTCTCGCCGGCGTCGATGTTCAGCGTGCCGGCCATGGCCTGCGGCTGGTTCGCGATGATGCCGACCGTGCGGCCCTCGACCCGACCGAAGCCGATCAGGATGTTCGGCGCGAAGAGCGGCTGCACCTCGAGGAACTCACCGTCGTCGACGACGTGCTCGATGATCGTGGTGACGTCGTAGGGCTGGTTCGTCGAGTCCGGGATGACCACGTCGAGCTCGCGGTCGGCGTCCGTGGTCTCGAGCTCCGGGGCCACGTCGTACGCCGGCGCGTCGGACAGGTTGTTGTCCGGCAGGAAGCCGATGAGCGACCGGGCGTAGTCGAGCGCGTCGGTCTCGTCCTCGGCGAGGTAGTGCGCGACGCCGGAGACGGCGTTGTGCGTCTGCGCGCCGCCGAGCTCCTCGAAGCCGACGTCCTCGCCGGTGACCGTCTTGATGACGTCCGGGCCGGTGACGAACATGTGGCTGGTCTTGTCGACCATGATCACGAAGTCGGTGAGGGCGGGGGAGTAGACCGCGCCGCCGGCCGCCGGGCCCATCACGATCGAGATCTGCGGGATGACCCCGGACGCCTGCGTGTTGAGGCGGAAGATCTCGCCGTACTTGCCGAGCGCGACCACGCCCTCCTGGATGCGGGCGCCGCCCGAGTCGAGGATGCCGATGATCGGCACGCCGGTCTTCAGCGCGTGCTCCATCACCTTGATGATCTTCTCGCCGGCGACCTCGCCGAGCGAGCCGCCGAAGACGGTGAAGTCCTGCGCGTAGACGGCGACGTTCCGGCCGTGGATCGTCCCGACGCCGGTGACGACCGCGTCACCGTAGGGGCGCTTGGACTCCATGCCGAAGGCGTGGGTGCGGTGCCGGACGAACTCGTCGAACTCGACGAACGAGTTCTCGTCCAGCAGCTGCTCGATGCGTTCGCGCGCGGTGCCCTTGCCCTTGGCGTGCTGCTTGGCGATGGCGGCCTCGCCCGCGGCGGTCACGGCTTCGTGGTACCGCTCGCGGAGGTCGGCGAGCCGTCCGGCCGTCGTCGAGAGATCGGGGGTGTCTCCTGAAGTCACCCGCTCACCCTACCGGCGGTGACGGCGGGGCCGGTTGGAGGTCCCCCACGGTTCCTGCCCGTAGATTTGCTGCATGTCCACACCCGTGCCGTCGACGTTCCCGCTGACCCGAGCCGTCGTCGAGGCCGCCGGCGCCGTCCTCACCGAGCCCGCGACGACCGGGTCCACGAACGCCGACCTGCTCGCCGTCGCGTCGACCGAGCCGCACGGCAGCGTGGTGGCGACGCTCGACCAGACGGCCGGACGCGGCCGGCTCGACCGGAGCTGGACGGCCCCGGCCGGCGAGACGCTCGCGGCGAGCCTGCTCGTCCGCGCCGACCTCGACGACCGTGACCGCGGGTGGTTGCCGCTCGTCGCCGGGGCCGCGATGCGCGACGCGATCGCCGCGGAGCTGGGCGTCCCCGCCGAGCCGCGCCGCGCCTCCGGGCCCGCACCCCGTGTCGCGGTGAAGTGGCCGAACGACGTCCAGGTCGACGGCCGCAAGGTCTGCGGCATCCTCTGCCAGGTCGCGGGCGACGGCAGCGTCGTCGTCGGCGCCGGGGTGAACCTCACCATCCCCGCCGACCGCCTGCCGACCCCGACCGCGACCTCGCTCGCGCTGCAGGGGGCGCCAGGCTCCGCACCGGAGCTCGCCGACCGCGTGCTGGCCGCGTTCCTCCGCGCGGTCCAGGAGGCCGTGGTCGCCCTGGTCGCGGGCGGTGACGACGCGGAACGGGTCCGGTCCCACGTCCGGTCGGCCTGCGGCACGATCGGGCAGCGCGTCCGCCTCGAGCTGCCGGACGGCACGACCTCCGAGGGCGACGCGACCGGGATCGACGACGAGGGTCGGATCACGATCCGGGATCGAGCGGGCGTCTCCAGGGACGTCGCCGTGGGGGACGTCACCCACCTGCGGTATGCATGACGGCATGACCGACGAGCCGCCGCCCGAACGCGTGGTCGCGCGGCTGCGGCCGCACGCGCGCCGGCTGGTGCGACCGGCGGTCTTCGTGGTGCTCGTCATGCTCGCCGGCGGGTTCGGCTTCGGTGTGTTCCGTGCCCAGCTCGCGTGGCTGAACGCGGTGGTGGCCGGCCTCGTCGTACTCCTGGTGTTCCTCGGCGGGGCGATGCCGCTCTTCCGCTGGATGTCCGAGCGCTACGTCGTGACCACCCGGCGTCTGGTCGTCGTGCACGGCCTCGGGACGCGCACCCGACGGGAGCTCCTGCACTCGCGGGGCTACGACGTGACGGTGCGGCGCCGCGGCCTGCAGGGGGTGTTCCGGTCCGGGGACGTCCTCGTGTTCCCCGGGGACGAACCGGCCCTGGTGCTCGGTGACGTCCCGCACGCGGACCTCGTCGTCGCGGTCCTGCACGACCTCGTCGAGGCGCACGAGGCACGGCGCCGGCACCGCGAACCCGACTGGGACGAGATCGTCGGCGGCGCCGACCGCCCCCGCTGGGGCGACGTCCGCCCCTGACGGTTCCCCGGCGACGGGCGCTGTGCACCCGAAGTCCACCGAGACTCCGGTACCGTCTTCGACGTGCGTATCTCTGTCATCGGCTGCGGTTACCTCGGTGCCGTGCACGCCGCCTCCATGGCCAAGCTCGGGCACGACGTCGTCGCGGTGGACGTCGACCCGTCCAAGATCGAACGGCTCGCCGCGGGCGAGGCCCCGTTCTTCGAGCCCGGTCTGCCGGAGATCCTGCGCGAGGCGCTCGCGTCCGGTCGCATCCGCTTCACGACCGACATGGCCGAGGTCGCCGGTGCGCGCGTGCACTTCCTCGCCGTCGGCACCCCGCAGGGGCCGACCGGTGCCGCGGACCTGACGTACGTCGACGCCGCGGTCGCGGCGCTGACGCCGCACCTGTCCGCGGGCGAGTTCGTCGTCGGCAAGTCCACGGTCCCGGTGGGCACCGCGGCGCGCCTGGCCGCCGAGGTGTCCGACGCGGTCCCCGGTGCGACGCTGGTGTGGAACCCGGAGTTCCTCCGCGAGGGCTTCGCGGTGCAGGACACCATCAGCCCGGACCGCTTCGTCTACGGCGTGCCGGACGGTGCCGCCGGACAGGCCGCCGTCGACGTCCTCGACGAGGTCTACGCCGAGGCCCTGGCCGCCGGCACGCCGCGGCTCGTGGTCAACCTGCCCACGGCCGAGCTGGTGAAGATCAGCGCGAACGCGTTCCTCGCGACGAAGATCTCGTTCATCAACTCGATGGCGGAGATCGCCGAGGTCGCCGGGGCCGACGTCACGGCCCTCGCCGACGCGATCGGGCACGACGCCCGCATCGGCCGGAAGTTCCTCAACGCCGGCCTCGGGTTCGGTGGCGGTTGCCTGCCGAAGGACATCCGGGCGTTCCAGGCGCGGGCGGACGAGCTCGGGGTCGGGGAGTCGCTGGCGTTCCTGGCCGACGTCGACGCGACGAACCTGCGTCGTCGTGCGCACGTGGTCGAGCTCGCGCAGGAGCTGCTCGGCGGGGACGTCACCGGCAAGCGCGTCGCGGTGCTCGGGTTGGCATTCAAGCCGAACTCCGACGACGTCCGTGACTCACCGGCGCTCGACATCGCCGGACGGCTGCAGGCCCTCGGGGCGACGGTGGCCGCGTACGACCCGGAGGCCGTGGTCACGGCGCGCCGGGTGCGTCCGGAGCTGGAGTACGCCGAGCGCGCCACCGACGCACTGCGGGACGCGGACCTCGTGCTGGTCCTGACCGAGTGGACCGAGTTCCGCGAGCTCGACGCGGCCGCGGTCGCCGCGCTCGTGGCGGACCCGATCGTGGTCGACGGCCGCAACTGCCTCGACCGCGACGCCTGGACGGCAGCCGGCTTCACCTACCGCGGCATGGGCCGCTGACCACCGCGCGGGGGCGGGGGATGACGATCGACGACGCGCTGACCGACGACCGTCCCGCCGCGGTCCCCTCGGGTCCCGCCGCTCCGCACCGACGACGCTTCGGGGCGTTCCACGAGGGGCGTCGTCCCTCGCGGGAGTCGCTCCTCGCGAACGGCGCGCTCCTCGCCGTCGCCGCGCTGCTCGTGGCGTTCGTCGCGTACCGGACGCGGCTCGAGGTGACGAACATCGACGGCATCTCGTACATGTCGATCGCCAAGCAGTACGCCGAGTGGCACTGGGCGGACGCCGTGAACGGCTACTGGTCGCCGATGGTGTCCTGGCTGATGGCGCCGCTCATCGCGATCGGCGTCGGGCAGACCACCGCCTTCGCCGTCGTGAACACGCTGTCCAGCGTCGCCGTGCTGGCGATGGGGGCGTGGCTGCTGCTCCGGACGACGGGCAACGGCTGGACGGCGGGGTGGTCGATCGCCGCGACCACGCCGCTCATGATGGCGAACGTCAGCCTGCAGACCCCGGACACCCTCGTGCTCGTCTGGTGCCTCGGGTTCCTCTGGGCACTGCTCGCGGCGGACCGCGCCTGGCACGGGTCGATCCGGCGGATCGTCCTCACCGGGGTGCTGCTCGGGGCGGTGTGCGCGCTGGGGTACTGCACGAAGGCGTTCCTCGTCCCCGTCTTCCTCGTCGTGGTGCCGGTGTGGGCCGTCGTCCGCTGGTTCCAGGACCGTCCCGGGGCCCGGGAACGCCGGTCCGTCCTGCTGCCCGTCGTCGCCCTCGTCGCGGTGGTCCTCGTGTCCGCACCGTGGGTCGTCGCCCTGTCCGTGAAGTTCGGCGGGGTCGAGGTCGGTTCGTCGCTGACCGTGAACGTGTCCGGCAAGTTCAGCGACTCGTCCGGCAAGGACGCCGACGAGTACCGGATCCCCACGCCACCGAACGCGCGGGCCGTCTCGCCGAACGAGGACCGGACGCCGTCGATCTACGACGCCGGGCTCCTCACCGCCGAGCGGACCGTGCCGGCGGAGTCCGTCGCGGGGTCGGCGACGGAGTCGTCCCGGAGCCAGACCACCACGCTCGTCGGCAAGGTGCGGTACTACGTCGAGCAGCGACTCGAGGCGCTGCCGTTCTACTTCCTCCGCATCGGCTCGTTCGCGCCGTTCGCGCTCGCCATCGGCGTGGTGTTCGTCGGCGCGGTCGTCGCCGGGGTGGTGCACTACCGGCGGTTCGTGTTCGCGAGCATCGTCGGCATCTTCTCCGGCGTGTACCTGCTCGGGTACGCCGGGATCGCGACGGTGGACACCCAGGGCGGGAACGCCCGCTACTACCTGCCGCTGTTCACCGGGTCCGTGCTGATCGCCGCCGCCCTGCTGCCGACGATCTGGCGCGCGGCCAGGCGGGGTCGCCGGGTCCGGAAGGTCGCGACGGTCGTCGCGTGCGCCGTGCTCGTCGTCGCGGCGTACAGCCAGAACGTCAACGGGGTGCGTGCGCCGTTCTCGGTCATGACCACGAAGCCGTCCGGCATCCCCGCCGGACAGGTGCTCGGCGGGGTCGTCACGCCGGACGAGCCGCTCCCGGACCTGCTCGTCGCGAACCACACGCTCCCCGCCGGCAGCCGGATCCTCGGGACGAACACCCGCGACACCGTGCTCGTCGCTTTCCGCACCGGCACCCAGATGTACGGCGAGAACGGGCAGCAGTACGACTACGAGGACCCGGCCTTCGTCGACCTGCTCAAGCGGTCCGGGGTGCAGTACTTCCTGAACTACTCGAACGCGCTCATCCCGAAGGACCGGGACTACTCGGCGATCGGCACCCTCGAGGAGAGCTTCACCGTCGACCAGACCTGCCAGGACATCAAGTCGGCGCCCGTCCAGCCGTGCCTCGTCGACGTCGTCAAGGTGTCCGGGAACTGACGCCGCTCGGCGCCCAGAGCCGCACGACCACCGTGGCCCACCCGACGATGACGAGCACCCCCACGACGGCGACGAGGGCGAACGGCACCGGACCGGAGGCCTCGTAGCGGTCGACGCTCGCGGCCGAGATCGGCCCGCTCGCGGTGTTCCAGAACCACCCGGCGGCGACCGCGATCCCCCAGGTCCCGATCGCTGGGAAGGCCACGGACAGCACCAGGGGGAGCGCTGCTCGGCCCCGCCCAGGGAGGGGGAGGCGCCGCCACGCCACCGCGCTGAGCACGACGAGGCACAGCAGGGCCGGGAACAGGTAGCGGCCCTGCGTCCCCGCGACCTGGGTCGTGTCGAGGTAGGCCCGGGCACTGCTCGCGGTCTGCACGAGCAGCAGGAGGGCGGGGAAGACCGCCAGGCACCACGCCGCACGGCGGGTTCGGCCGCGACGGAACGCCCACCCGACCAGGACGACGAGCACCACCAGCGTCAGGACCGCGGTGAGGAGGTCGCCGATGCTGACCTGCGCTCGCTGCCCCGGTGACCCCCAGAAGGTCCGTGTGAGGGTGCCCCAGCTGACGTCGAGGAAGTGCCACACCGAGGGACCCTGGCCGTCCGGGAACGGCCGGTCCGGGCGGAGCGCGGCGTACCCGTCCGGCTGCAGGGTGTGGAAGCGCACGAGGTTGCGCAGCCACCACCACGCCCCGATCGCCGCGGTCACCCCGAGGACCGCCACGGTGCGCAGCAGCCGGCGAGGGAACGTGAGGACGCCCGCTCCGGCGGCGAGCGTCACGGCGGCGATGAACGGCACCGCGGGGAGTCCCGTGCCCTTGGTCCAGACGAGCAGGCCGAGCGCGACGCCCGTCGTCAGGAGCGTCCGGCGCCTCAGGTCCCCGGTGAGCAGGCGGGTCGCCAGCCAGACCACCACGCCGCCGAGCAGGAGGGTCGGGGCGTCGTTCGTCACCGAGGCCCCGATCGAGGCCAGTTGCGGCACGGCGAACAGGGCGAGGGCACCGAGCAGGGCGGCGCGCGGCGACCGCGTGACACGGCGGACCGACGCCCACGCGAGGAGCGCCAGCGGGGTCACGAGGACGGCGTCGACGAGCCGGAGCGCGACGAGCGCGTGGTCCCACCGCAGGGAGCCGTAGTGCAGCGCGCGGAGCACGACGGCGTCGACCACGTACGCCGTCGGCGGGTGCTGCGACATCTGGTTGACGGTCGTGGAGTCACCCGGGTGTGCCGTGAGCAGCCCGCTCACGGTCGACCACGTCGAGGAGTCGCCGTCGGCCTGCTCCTGCAGGGCGGCGCGGACGGCGTTCGTGACGTGCATCGTGCCGGGAGCCGGCCACCCGGACCCGGTCGCGACGTGGACCGCGGCGTCGAGGTGCGCCGCTTCGTCCGGTGCCTGGAAGGCCGGGACGACGAGTGCCCAGAGCACGAGCCAGAGCCCGAACACCGCCGTGGTGACGCCGACCCACAGCCGCTCGCGCCGCGGGACGGCGGGGTGCGGTTCGGACTGCATCGAGCGGACTCCCGGGGTCGGCGACGCCACCTCGGTCGGCGGCGCCTCGAGCCTACTGGCCCCGTTCCCACCGGGCGGGACCTACTGGCCGGCGACCTCGGAACCGGCGACCGACGACTGGGAGACCGTCGACCCGGTGCTCGTCGACGCGGCGCTCGTCGATCCGTCGGTCTCGGCAGCTCGTGCCGCCCGGGCGCGACCGCGTTCGGGGTGGTACACCCACACCTTGTAGAGCCAGAAGCGGAACACGGTGCCGAGCACGAGCCCGACGACGTTGCCGGAGATGTTGTCCGCCAGCGCCGATGTCAGCCCGAGCACGTAGTGGGAGATCCCCAGGCAGCCCAGCGAGATGACCATGCCGCCGAGGGAGACGATCACGAACTCGACGCCCTCGCGCGTCGCCACCGCCCGCCGCTGTTCGCGGAAGGTCCAGTAGCGGTTCCCCATCCAGTTGACGAAGATGGCGACGACGGTCGAGACGACCTTCGCCCAGAACGGTCCCGAGTGGACCTCGTCCGGGCTGAGCACGGTCGCCCGCAACACGTTGAAGATGCCCGTGTCGACCACGAACCCCACCGCACCGACGACGCCGAAGCGTGCCAGTTGGGCCACCAGTCGCCGCACGGTCTCTCCCGGGTCCGTAGAGTTGTCCCTGGTCGTGCGCTGCACGGCCGACCAGGCGGTCGCACACGACGGCGACCCGAACAGCGATTCTAGACAGCGCGTTCTCGCCGGACGGTGTGAACGACGGAAGGAACACACAGCATGGCGTTGCGCGTCGGGGTCATCGGTGGAGGACAGCTGGCTCGGATGATGGTGCCGGCCGCGGTCGAGCTCGGGCTCGACATCCGGGTGCTGGCCGAGGGGCCGGGCATGTCGGCGGCCATCGCGGCCACCGCCGAGGGGGACTACCACGACGTCGCGACGGTGCTCGCGTTCGCGCGGGACGTCGACGTCGTCACCTTCGACCACGAGCACGTGCCGCAGGACGTCCTGGCTGCCCTCGTCGACGCCGGCGTCGCGGTGCACCCCGGTCCGGCGCCGCTCGCCGTCGCGCAGGACAAGATCACCATGCGCACGCGCCTCACCGAGCTCGGACTGCCGGTGCCGGACTGGGCCGCCGTGCACGATCCCGACGAGCTGCAGGCGTTCCTCGACGACCACGGTGGCCGCGCCGTCGTGAAGACCGCACGTGGCGGGTACGACGGCAAGGGTGTCCGCGTGGTCACCGACCCGGCCGACGTCGCCGACTGGTTCATCGCCGTCGCCGAGGCCGGCGGCGGGCAGGCGCTCCTGGTCGAGGAGCTCGTGGCCTTCACCCGCGAACTCGCGCAGTCCGTCGCGCGGCGGCCGTCGGGCGAGGTCGTCGCCTGGCCGCTCGTCGAGACCGTGCAGCGCGACGGCGTGTGCGCCGAGGTGTTCGCCCCCGCCCCCGACAGCGCGGGGCGCATCGCGGACATGGCCGAGGACATCGCCGTCCGCATCGCGACGGAGCTCGGGGTGACCGGCGTCCTCGCGGTCGAGCTGTTCCAGACCGACGACGAACGCATCCTCATCAACGAACTCGCGATGCGTCCGCACAACACCGGCCACTGGACCATCGACGGCGCCACGACGAGCCAGTTCGAGCAGCACCTGCGCGCCGTGCTCGACCTGCCCCTCGGCGCGACCGGTTCCTTCGCGCCCGCTGCGGTGATGGTGAACGTCCTCGGCGGGCCGGCCGACGGCGACCTCGCCGGACGGTACCCGGGCGCGCTCGAGGCGTTCCCCGAGGCGAAGTACCACTTCTACGGCAAGGCACCGAGGCCCGGCCGCAAGGTCGGCCACGTCACCGTCATCGGCGACGACCTCGACGACGTCACCTACCGCGCACGGGCCGCGGCGGCGCACTTCGACGACTGAGGCTGCGGTCCGGACGCTGACGACGACCCACGGGGGGCCCCGGGGGGGGCCCCACCCCCCCACCCCACGGGGGGCCCGGGGGGGCGGGACGGCCCCCGCCCCGGCC
>NZ_JBFPFM010000052.1:0-18359 GCF_047977705.1 Curtobacterium sp. LFS084 | reverse complement strand
CCTCACGGTTCCGGGCGTACCTGCCGGTTTCGGGCGTACCTGGTCGGAAGGAACGACCAGGTACGCCCGATTCGACCTCCCATCGCACCCGTTCTGGGAAGGAACGCGCACGACGTGACCACACACAGGAGGCGCGGCGCGGGACCAGCCCGCACCGCGCCTCCTGGCCTGGCCGCGCCTCAGGCGGAGACGAGCTCCGACACGCCGGACGCCGCCCCCGCGCGCACCGCGCGGTTCACCGCCGACACGATCGCCTTGAGGGACGCCGTCGCGATGTCCGCGTCGATCCCGACACCCCAGAGCCGCACGCCGTCGACGTCGAGCTCGACGTAGGACGCGGCCTGGGCGTCACCGGAGGCGCTCATCGTGTGCTCCGAGTAGTCGTAGAGCGTCACGTCGACACCCTGCTCCCGCATCACCGTGAGGAACGCGTCGATCGGACCGGTGCCGACGGCCTCGGACACGACCGAGCCGTCGTCGACGCGCAGGGCGACCGAGAGCTTCGTCGTGCCGTCGAAGTCGCTCGACGTCGCCGTCTTCGTGATCTCGTAGCGGCCCCACTTGTCGGACTCGTCGGCGGCGGGCAGGTACTCGTCGCGGAAGAGGTCCCAGATGCGCTCGGACGAGAACTCGCCGCCCTCGGCGTCGGTGTGCTGCTGCACGACCCCGGAGAACTCGATCTGGAGCTTGCGGGGCAGGTCGATCGCGTGGTCCGTCTTCAGCAGGTAGGCGACACCACCCTTGCCGGACTGCGAGTTGACGCGGATGACGGCCTCGTAGGAGCGGCCGATGTCCTTCGGGTCGACGGGCAGGTAGGGCACCGCCCACGCGATCTCGTCGACGTCCTTGCCGGCGGCGGCGGCCTTGGCCTTCATCGCCTCGAAGCCCTTGTTGATGGCGTCCTGGTGCGAGCCGCTGAAAGCCGTGTAGACGAGGTCGCCCGCCCACGGCTGGCGTTCCGGCACCGGCAGCTGGTTGCAGTACTCGACGGTGCGCTTGACCTGGTCGATGTCCGAGAAGTCGATCTCGGGGTCGATCCCCTGCGTGAACAGGTTCATCCCGAGGGCGACGAGGTCGACGTTGCCGGTGCGCTCCCCGTTGCCGAACAGGCACCCCTCGATGCGGTCGGCACCGGCCATGTACCCGAGCTCGGCGGCCGCGACGGCGGTCCCGCGGTCGTTGTGCGGGTGCAGGGAGAGGATGACGTCCTCGCGGTGGGCCAGGTTGCGGGACATCCACTCGATCGAGTCGGCGTAGACGTTCGGCGTCGCCATCTCGACGGTGGCCGGCAGGTTGATGATCACCTTGCGGTCGGGCGTCGGCTCGAAGACCTCGAGCACGGCGTTGCAGATCCGGACGGCGACCTCGAGCTCGGTGCCCGTGTACGACTCGGGCGAGTACTCGTAGAAGACCTTCGTGTCGTGCTGCAGGTTCGCCTCGGCCGCGCGGCACAGCTCGGCGCCGGACACCGCGATGTCGACGACGCCCTGCACGTCGGTGCGGAACACGACCTCGCGCTGGACGATCGACGTCGAGTTGTACAGGTGCACGATGGCCTGCTTCGCACCGTCGATCGCCTCGTACGTGCGGTTGATGAGGTGCTCGCGCGCCTGGGTCAGCACCTGGATGGTGACGTCGTCGGGGATGGCGCCCTCGTCGATGAGGGACCGCACGAAGTCGAAGTCGGTCTGCGAGGCGCTCGGGAAGCCGACCTCGATCTCCTTGTAGCCCATCCGGACGAGCAGGTCGAACATCGCGCGCTTGCGCTCGGAGTCCATCGGGTCGATGAGGGCCTGGTTGCCGTCGCGCAGGTCGACCGCACACCAGCGGGGCGCGGCGTCGATGCGCTTCGTCGGCCAGGTGCGGTCCGGGAGGTCGACACGGATCTGCTCGTGGAACGGGACGTACTTGTGGATCGGCATCCCCGAGGGGCGCTGGGTGTTCTGCATCGTTTCGTCGCTTTCGTCGTCAGGGGTGGTTCAGGCCACGACGGACTCCGCGACGAGGTGGGCCGTTGTGTCAGGCCTCGTCGCGGCAGCGAAGGAGGAGGAGCGCCGAGTACATCGGGACCACCGTAGCACCGGGCACGGTGCGTGTGACAGCACCGACCGGACGGGAGGCGCGGGCGGTCCCGCACCGCGCCTCCCGTCCGGCACCGCGCCGCCCGCTGGCACCGCGCCTCCCGTCCCGCACCGCGCCCTCCCGCACCGACGGGCGACCCGGGGGTCAGTCCACCGCGAGCGCCTCGGTCGGCGGGACGCGCATCGCGCGTCGCACGGGCGCGATCGTCGCGACCACCGCGAGGACGAGTGCTCCGACCACCACGATCCCGACGGTCAACGGCGGCAGGACCGGCGTCGTCGCGAAGCCGAGCGAACCGAGCAGCGTCTGCCCGCCGACCCAGCCGTAGAACGTGCCGAGCACGAGTCCCGTGACCACAGCCGCGACGACCATCTGGACCGCCTCGGTCACGATCATCCGACGCACCTGCGCCCCGGTGAGCCCGAGCACCCGCAGCAGACCGAGCTCGCGGCGACGCTGGAGCACCCCGAGCGCGAGCGCGTTCACGACGCCCACAGCGGCGATCACCGCCGAGAACCCGACGATGACGCTCACCACCGCGTTGAGCTGCACGAAGAAGTCCCGCTGCCCCTGGACCATCTCGGTCGTCGTCTGCCCCTGTCCGACGGCCTGCAGCTGGGCTTCGAGCACGTGCTGCATGATCCCGAGCGCGACGGCGAAGGTGACGAGCAGGGTGACGCCGATGACGAGCCCGATCGTGGCCCGCGCGGACCGACCCGGTGCGCGCATGGCGTTCCGCCCGGCGAGCAGGACGACGGGGTCGCGCGAACCGATCCGGCCGATCAGCTGCAGCACGGGCGGCATGACGATCGTCGCCCCGACGGCCACCCCGGCGAACGACACGAAGCCGCCGAGCGCCGCCGGCAGGACCGCGACCGGCGAGAGCCCGCTCGCGAGCAACCCGACGAGCACGAGCAGCCCGCCGGTGGCCATGAGCACGATGGCCCACACCGTGCGGGCGGTCCCGGAGCGGACGTCGTCGTGGCTCGGCTCGACGCTCGACGAGAGCGCCTCGAGCGGGGTGACGGTGAGCACCCGGCGCGACCCAGCCGCGAACGCACCCCACGTGGCGAGGACGACCGCCGCGACCGGGAGTACGAGCTCCCACGGCACCATCGTGTAGGCGGTGTCCGGCAGGAACCCGTCGGCGCGCAGCACGAGGACGAACACCGCGCAGAGGCCCGTGCCGACGACCGCGCCGATCAGCCCGCCGACCACGCCGACGACGAGACCGGTGCGGGTGATCCGCGCACGCAGCGAGGCTCCGGTCGCGCCGACCAGCCGCTGCAGCGCGATGATGCGCGTCTGCCCGGCGATGAGGGTCGCGCACGTGTTCGCGGTGACGATCGCACCGACGTACAGCGCGATGCCGAGGAAGAGCCACCCGACGACCGAGAGGATCGCCTGCACCGGCCCGAGCTCGGCGAGCCCCGAGGCGCCGAGGGCCTCGGTCACGATGCCCGGCGCGATGACGAGCGCCGATCCGAAGGTGGTGCCGAGGGCCGCGACGAGGACGGTCGGCGCGAAGGCACGGAGCCCGTTCACGCTGCGGCCTCCATCCCGAGCATCGTGGTGGAGATCGACGCGGCGTCCATCGCCGGTCGGTCCCCCACCACACGCCCGTCGGCGAGGAACAGGATCCGGTCCGCGTTCGCCGCGGCCACCGGGTCGTGCGTGACCATCACGACGCTCTGCCCCCACTCGGTCACCGCACCGCGCAGGATCTGCAGCACGTCCCGGCCCGTCCGCGAGTCGAGCGCGCCGGTCGGCTCGTCCGCGACGACCACCGCCGGCCGCGAGGCCAGCGCCCGGGCGATCGCCACCCGCTGCTGCTGTCCGCCCGACAGCTGGTGCGGCCGGTGCGTCAGCCGGTTCCCCAGCCCGAGCATCTCGACGAGACGGTCGATCCAGGCCGACTCCTCGCGCGTCGGCTTGTGCCCGCCGAGCAGGAACGGCAGCCGGATGTTCTCCTGCACGTCGAGCGTCGGCACCAGGTTGAACGACTGGAACACGAACCCCAGCCGACGACGCCGCAGTTCCGTCAGGTCCTTGTCGCCCAACGCGGTGATGTCGACGCCGTCGATCCGGATGCGACCGGACGAGACCTGGTCGAGCCCGGCGGCGACGTGCATCAGGGTCGACTTGCCGGAGCCCGACGGGCCCATCACCGCGGTGAACTCCCCCGCGCCGATGTCGACGCTCACGTCGTCGAGCGCCGTGACCCGTCGCGCGGCGTCGCCGTAGTGCTTCGAGACGTGGTCGAGACGGATGATCGGTGTGCTGCTCGTGGTCATGACTCCACGATGACGGCCGGGAGGCACGCCCCGCGTCCGTCGCGCGGCTCCTGTGGATCGTCCGCTCGGCTCCACTGCCTGGGGAGGAGTCATCCGCTCGGATGACGGTCCGTCAGACGAACCACCCCGCCCCGCGGGCGGGCGCGGGCCGCCGCGCGAGCGCGCCCGCGGTCAGTCGGCCTTCGCGACCAACCCGTGCTCGTGCGCGAACACGACCAGCCGCACCCGGTCGCGCAGCTCGAGCTTCGTGAGGACCCGCGAGATGTGGGTCTTCACCGTCGCCTCGCTCACGTACTCGTGCTGCGCGATCTCGCTGTTGCTGAACCCGCGCGCCGCCAGGTCGAAGATCTCGCGCTCGCGGGGGGTCAGCTCCTCGAAGGCGGGCGGCACCGAGGCGGCCTGCTCGCTCGTGTCCTCGTAGCGGCGCAGGAGCTCGCGGGTCGCCGACGCCGCGAACACGGCCGTCCCGGCGTGCACCGTGCGGATCGCGGCGAGCAGGAACTCGGGGTCGGCGTCCTTCAGCACGAACCCGCTCGCCCCGGCCCGGATCGCCTTCGCCGCGGCCTCGTCGAAGTCGAACGTGGTGAGCACGAGCACCTTCGCGCCGTCCGCGCCGCTGTCCTCGACGATGCGGGCGGTGGCGGTGATGCCGTCCATCACGGGCATGCGGACGTCCATCAGCACGACGTCGGGTCGGCCGCGCCGCACGAGTTCGACACCCTCGGCACCGTCGCCGGCCTCGCCCACGAACTGCAGGTCGGCCTGCGAGTCGATGAGCATCCGGATGCCGGTGCGGAACAGTGCCTGGTCGTCGACGAGCGCGACGCGGATCGGGGTGTCGTTCATCGGCCGGTGCGCTCCTGCAGGGTCTGGGGTGGGATCGGGACGAGCCCGCGCGGCATCTGGCCGCTCGCGGGGACGGAGGGCATCCGGACCGCGACCGCGAAGTCGTCGCCACGCGGTCCGGCCGTCATCGTCCCCCCGGTCATGGTGGCACGTTCGCGCATGCCGACCAGGCCGTGTCCGGTGCCGGGCCCGCGCGTGCCGTCGTCGGCGCGCCGGTTCACGACCGTGATCTCGACGGTGTCGGGCCGGTACGTGAGGGTGGCGTGCACCGGCGTGTTCGGCTCACCGTGCTTCCACGCGTTCGTCAGGCTCTCCTGGACGATCCGGTACACGGCGAGCTGGGTCGTCGTCGGGAGTCCGGCGCCGTCGCCCTCGCGCTCGACCCGCACGTCGAGGCCCATCCCCCGCATCTCGCGGACGAGGCGGTCGATGTCGTCGATCTCCGGGGTCGGCGCGGTGCCCTGCTCGTGTCGTAGTGCCCCGAGCAGTTCGCGGACGTCCCCGAGTGCACGTCGTGCGGTGCTCGAGATCGTCCCGAGCGCCTCGTCGGCGATCGCCGGATCCGCCTTCAACGCGTACCGCGCGCCGTCGGCCTGCGCGATCACGACCGCGAGCGAGTGCGCGACGATGTCGTGCATGTCCCGGGCGATCCGGACGCGCTCCTGCTCGACCGCGACCGCCCGGTCGGCGCGCGCGGCGTCGCGCTCGGCGAGGAGCTGGGCCTCGCGGCTCATGCTCGCGGAGCGGCGGGTGCGGAGCACGAGACCGGCGAGCCACGGCAGCAGGAGCAGCAGCAGCACGATCGCGAAGTACGCGACCGCGACCTTCAGCGACTCCTGCTCCGGCGTCGTCGCCGTCTGGATGCCCAGCCGCTCGCGGTAGTCGTCGAGTCCGAGGTAGACGGCCGCGATCACCGGACCGCCGATCGACGACAGGAGCCCGGCCAGCCGCACCCGACTGCTGCCGTACCGACTGGTCGCGTAGACCACGCCGGCGATGAACGCGTTCGACAGGTCCGGCATCTGCAGCGTGACCATCTCGATGACGGCGAACACCCACGCCACGCCGAGTGCGAGGCCCGGCGACAGCCGTCGGAGCGCCAGCGCCGCCGTCATCCCGACCACCGTCAGGAACGCGAAGGGCGAGTCCATCCCACGGGCCGTCAGCACGAGCACCAGGCCACCGAGGACGACCGCGATCACGACGTCGGTGATGACCTGCGCGCGCAGCATGGGACGGAACACCGCTCCACGGTACGTCCAGGAGGCGCGGTGCGCGTCCGCCTGCAGGTTGACGTCCGCGGGCGGCCGGGTCAGCAGCCCGTCGGCAGCGACTCGTCGGCTGCTATTCAAGATGTGATATATTCACATGGTGCACACGAAGCGACGCGACATCCAGGGGCTCCGAGCGCTGGCGATCACGGCCGTCGTCCTCGAGCACGTGTTCGGGTCACCAGTGGGCGGGTTCCTCGGTGTCGACGTGTTCTTCGTCGTGTCCGGGTTCCTGATCACGCGCTCGCTGCTCGACATGATCTCGCGGACCGGTCGGGTCGACCTCCGCGCGTTCTGGACCCGACGAGCGCTCCGCCTCGCGCCGGCGTTCGTCGTGGTCGCCGCGACGACCGCCACCGTGTTCGTCGTCTGCTTCCCCTCCGCCGATCCTCGGTCGGTCCTGGAGCCCCTCGCCGCTGCCTCGGTCTCGATGTCCAACTGGTGGTTCGTCCACGAGGGCACCGACTACTTCGGGGCACACGCCGCCGTCTCGCCGTTCCTGCACACCTGGTCGCTGGCGGTCGAGGAGCAGTTCTACGTCGTCTGGCCGGCGCTCATCGCCCTGACGCTCTGGCTGCTCCGGCGGCGTTCGGCGGCCGGTCGCGGCGCCGGCTGGTCGGAGCCGGTCCCGCCGCGTGGCACCGAACGACGCGCGCGACTCGGCATGCTCGTCGTCCTCGGTCTGGTCGTCTGCGCCTCGATCGCCGCCGCGGCCCTCGCGGGTACCGGGGACGCAGGCTACTTCTCGACCGTCACCAGGGCGTGGGAGCTCGCGATGGGTGCCGTGGTCGCCGTCGGCCTCGTCGGGACCGCCCGCCCGTCGTGGCGGATCGGTCTGCCCGTGACGGTGCTCGGCATCGTGCTGATCGTCGCGAGCGTCGTCCTCGTCGGGTCGGACGCCGGGGTCCCCTTCCCGGGCGCGGTCCCCGCCGTGCTCGGCACCGCCATGGTGCTCGTCGGCGGAGGCTCCCCGGCCGGTGGCACGATCGTGCTCGAGAACCCGGTCTCGGACTGGCTTGGCGGCATCAGCTACTCGCTCTACCTGTGGCACTTCCCCGTCCTCGTGTTCGTCGGCGCCGTCGCACCGGACGCCACGTGGACCGCGGTCCCCGTGGCCCTCGCGGCAGCACAGCTGTCCACGCACGCGATCGAACGCCCCTTCCTGACTCGGGACCGGTCGAGCTCGGGCGCGTGGTGGGTCCGACGCATCCGCACCGGGACGACGGTGCTGGTGGTCTGCACGACCGCGGCGCTGACCGCCGCTGCCGTCGTCCCCGCGACGCCGGTGCCGTCCGCGGCGGTCGCGGACGCTCCGCCGAACGGTGCGCTGCCCCACGTAGCCGCCGACCGGGGCGAGCTCGCCGAGGCGCTCCGTGCGGACAGCTGGTCGACGGCACTCACTCACCGCGGCACGCCGACCGACAGCGCGACCGCGCCCCGCCCCTGTGGGGTGATCGGGACCAGCCGGACCGAGGAGTCCTGCACGTTCGGGCCCACGGATGCACCGCACACCGCCGTCCTCGTCGGGGACTCCGTCGCCGGGGCCTGGTCGGAGGCCCTCGTCGAGTGGATGCGGACCGATCGACCCGGATGGCGGCTCGTCGTCCTGGCACGCAACGGGTGTCCGTTCATCACCACCGACGTCCAGCCGGGCGTCCCGTGCGCCGAGCTGCAACAGGGTGTCGTCGATCGCATCGACGAGCTCTCCCCCGACGCCGTGATCGTGGCGACCCGGTTCGACGGCATCCCCTTCGAGCGCGCGGACGGCGGCGGCACACTGACCCCGACGGAGTTCGAACACGCGTCCGCGGCGATGATCGACCGGGTCGCGGCCCGCACTCCCGTGGTCGTCCAGCTCGCTGCGCCGCCCGCCGGGGCCGACCCCAGCCGGTGCCACCTGCGCTTCGGGACGCCCAGGTCGTGCATCCGACCGGTGTCCGACGAGTGGCGCTCCCGGATGGCGTCCACCGAGCGGGTCGCGACGGCGCACGGTGTCCGACTCGTCGACACGAGTCCCCTCGTCGCGGTGGACGGCCGGACCCCGGCCACGATCGGTGGCGAACTGCTGCGGATCGACGGCGTGCACCTCACCCCGTCAGCGTCGACCGCCGCCGCTCCGGCGCTCGGCGAGCTCATCACCGCAGCGGGCGGGTTGGAACGCTGACGCGGGTCAGGAGGCGCGGTGCGCGTCCGCCTGCAGGTCGACGTCCGCAGGTGGCCGGGTCAGAAGCCGAGGCGACCGAGCTGCTTCGGGTCGCGCTGCCACTCCTTCGCGACCTTCACCCGGATGTTGAGGTACACGTGGCGGCCGCCGAGCAGCGCCTCGATCTCGGTGCGGGCACGCGACCCGACGTCCTTCAGGCGCTCGCCCTTGCGACCGATGACGATCGCCTTCTGGCTGTCCCGCTCGACGAACAGGTTCGCGAAGATCCGCAGCGGGCCGTCCGGGTCGTCGTCCTCGTCGGGTTCGACCACGTCCTCGATCACGACGGCGAGCGAGTGCGGCAGCTCGTCGCGCACGCCCTCGAGCGCGGCTTCGCGGATGAGCTCGCCGATCCGCTCCTCGTCGGTCTCCTCGGTCACGGCCGAGTCGTCGTAGAGCTGCGGCGACTCGGGCAGCAGCGACGTGATCACGCCGAGCAGGTCCTCGAGCTGCAGGCCCCTCGTGCCCGAGGTCGGCACGATGGCGTCCCACTCGCGCAGCTTCGACACGGCGAGCAGCTGCTCCCCGACCCTGTCCTTGGCGGCCTGGTCCATCTTCGTGACGATGGCGATCTTCTTCGCCCGCGGGTACTGGTCGAGCGTGTCGTTGATGAACCGGTCCCCCGGGCCGACCGGCTCGTTCGCCGGCACGCAGAACCCGATGACGTCGACGTCCCCGAGCGTGGACTGCACGAGGTCGTTCAGCCGCTCGCCCAGCAGGGTGCGCGGACGGTGCACACCGGGGGTGTCGACGATGATGACCTGGCCGTTCGGCCGGTGCACGATGCCCCGGATCGCCCGACGGGTGGTCTGCGGCTTCGAGGACGTGATCGCGACCTTCTGGCCGACGAGCGCGTTCGTCAGTGTGGACTTCCCGACGTTCGGGCGACCGACGAACGAGACGAACCCGGCTCGGTAGGGCTCGGTCGGTCCGGCGGCGGCTGGCGTGGTGTCGGTCATGCGGTGGCGGTTCCCGTCGTGGTGGATGCGGCGTCGTCGAAGGCGTCCTCGACGTCCGCGAGTCCCGGTGTGCGCTCGGCGAGCACGGTGATGAGGTGGCGGCGCTTGCCCTCGACCCGGTCGGCCGTCAGTTCCAGGCCGGACACGGTGACACGCTCGCCGCTCACGGCCAGGTGGCCGAGCTCCTTGGTGAGCAGGCCTCCGGCGGTGTCGACGTCGTCGTCCTCGAGCTCGATGCCGAACAGGTCGCCGAGGTCGTCGATCGGCAGTCGCGCGGAGATCCGCCAGACGCCGGGCCCGACCTCGACCCGGTCGACGACGGCGCGGTCGTACTCGTCGGAGATGTCCCCGACGAGTTCCTCGATGAGGTCCTCCATCGTGACGAGCCCGGCGACGCCGCCGTACTCGTCGACGACGAGCACGAGGTGGTTCTTGGCGACCTGCATGTGGCGCAGGGTGTCGTCGGCGGCCTTCGACTCCGGGACGAACTCGGCCGGACGCAGGAGCGTCGTGACCCGCTGCGCGCCGGACCCAGGCCGCTCGTAGAGTGCGCGGGCGACGTCACGGAGGTACAGGACCCCGAGCACGTCGTCGCTGCCCCGACCGGTGACGGGCATGCGGGACACACCGGAGGCCAGGAACTGTTCCATGCCGCTCGCGAGGGTGTCCGCGCCGTCCACGGTGAGCATGTCGGTGCGCGGGACCATGACCTCGCGCACCAGGGTGTCGCTGAACTCGAACACCGAGTGGATGAGCTCGCGGTCGTCCTGCTCGAGGACGTTGCTCTCGGTCGCCTCGTCGACGAGCGAGAGCAGCTGCTCCTCGCTCGACACCGTCGACGCGCTGCCCCCGCGCCCCGGCGTGACGCGGTCGCCGATCGCCACGAGGAGCCCGGCGAGCGGGCCGAGCACGATGCGGACGCCCCGGACGAGCCCACCGGTCGTGGCGATGAGGCGTTCGGCGTGTGCACGCCCGACGCTGCGGGGACTCGACCCGACCAGCACGAACGACACCGCGGTCATGACGGCAGCCGCCACGATGAGGGCGACCCACCAGGTGTCGAACACCATCACGAGCGCGATCGTGACGAGGACGGCCGCCGCGGTCTCCGCCAGCACGCGGAAGAAGTTGAGCGCGTTGACGTGCGCGCCGACGTCGTCTCCGATCGCCTCGATCGCGCGTCGGTGCCCGCTCTCGCGGGCGATCTCGTCGAGGTCGGCCCGGGACAGCACGGACAGCGCTGCGTCGGACGCGGCGAGCAGCCCGCCGACGACGACCAGCACGAACGCGACCGTCAGCATGCCGACGACGAGCAGCATCAGCTCACCGCCCTCGGCGCTGGGCGGCGAACGCCGTGAGGATCTCGCCCTGCAGCCCGAACATCTCGGCCTTCTCTTCCGGTTCGGCGTGGTCGAACCCGAGCAGGTGCAGGATGCCGTGGCACGTCAGCAGGAGCATCTCGTCGGTGCTCGAGTGTCCGGCGGTCTTCGCCTGTTCCTCGGCCACCTGCGGGCAGAGCACGATGTCGCCGAGCAGGCCCGCCGGGGTCGGCTCGTCCTCGGTGCCGGGGCGGAGCTCGTCCATCGGGAAGCTCAGCACGTCGGTCGGGCCGGGCTCGTCCATCCACCGGACGTGCAGCTGCTCCATCGCGCCCTCGTCGACGAGCACGATCGCGAGCTCCGCGTCGGCATGGACGTGGAGCGCGTCGAGCGCGAAGGCGGCGAGGCGCTGGATGGCGGCCTCGTCGACCTCGACGCCGGACTCGTTGTTGAGCTCGATGCTCACCGGTTCCCTCCTCGGGGGTCGTTCTGGGGGTACGGGGAGCGCTGGCGGTCCTGCGGCGGACGCCCCCGTCGCTCGGCGCGGTTGGCACCGGCGGGGTTCGGCGTGGCCGCGCTGCCCCGGCCGCCCGGGTGGTAGCCGGACTGCTCGGCGAGGCGTTCCTCGTCGTAGACGGTGTAGGCGTCGACGATCCGGCCGACGAGCGTGTGCCGGACGACGTCCTCGCTGCCGAGGCGGGCGAAGTGGATGTCCTCGACCTCGCCGAGGATGCGCGTCACGAGCCGGAGCCCGGACAGGTTGCCCGGCAGGTCGACCTGGGTGATGTCGCCCGTGACGACCATCTTCGACCCGAACCCGAGCCGCGTCAGGAACATCTTCATCTGCTCGGGCGTGGTGTTCTGCGCCTCGTCGAGGACGACGAACGAGTCGTTCAGCGTGCGCCCGCGCATGTACGCCAGCGGTGCCACCTCGACCGTACCGGCCGCCAGGAGCTTCGGGACGAGCTCGGGGTCCATCATCTCGTTGAGCGCGTCGTACAGCGGCCGCAGGTACGGGTCGATCTTGTCGGTGAGGGTGCCCGGCAGGAAGCCGAGCCGCTCGCCGGCCTCGACCGCGGGACGGGTCAGGATGATCCGGGTGACCTCGCGCCGCTGCAGCGCCTGGACGGCCTTCGCCATCGCCAGGTAGGTCTTGCCGGTACCGGCGGGGCCGATGCCGAAGGTGATCGTGTTCTCGTCGATCGCGTCGACGTAGGCCCGCTGCCCGTCGGTCTTCGGCCGGACGGACTTGCCGCGGCTCGACACGATCGGCGTGCCGAAGGTGTCGGAGGGCTTGCGGTCCTCGTCGAGGAGCTTCGCCGACACCGGGATGTCGGCCGGGCCGATGTCGTGCCCGCGCCGGACCATGCCGACGAGTTCGTCGACGAGGGCGTGTGCGCGCGTGACGTCGCGCTCGGGACCGGTCAGCGAGACCTCGTTGCCGCGCACGAGGACGCGGACACCGGGGTACTGGCGTTCGACGGTCTTGAGCAGCCGGTCCTGGGGGCCGAGCAGCTGCACCATGGCGATGCCGTCGACCTGGATCGAGGCCGACACGTCCGTCGGGTCGGCCGGGGTGGGTGCTGGTTCGTTAGCCGGCAAGGGTGCCTTCCTGCAGTTCACCTGCGAGTACGTGCGCGTGCACGTGGAACACGGTCTGACCGGCGGCTTCGCCGGTGTTGAAGACGAGTCGGAACTGGCCGCCGGCGCGCTCGTCGGCGATGCGCTGCGCGGTGGCGACCAGGTGGGCGAGGAGGTCCGGGTCGCCGGCGGCGAGCTCGGTGACGTTCCGGTACTGCTCGGTCTTGGGGATGACGAGCACGTGGACGGGTGCCTTCGGCGCGATGTCCTCGATGGCGATCACGCGGTCGTCCTCGGCGACGACCGTCGCCGGGATCTCGCGCGCGATGATCCGGGAGAAGATGCTGGGCGTGCTGGTGCTCATGGCTCCATCGTAGAACGCGGCGCCGACGCCACGCCTTCCCGATCCGCGCGCTACCAGCGCCCGAGCCGCGTCTGCAGGACCGCCAGCGCGGCCGGACCGGCCGTGGACGTCCGGAGCACGGTGTCGCCGAGCCGGACCCGGACGGCGCCCGCGGCGACGAGCCGGTCGAACTCGGAGCCGTCGATGCCGCCCTCCGGCCCCACGACCAGGGCGATCTCGTCGAGGTCGGCCGGCGGCTCCCACTCGGAGAGCCGGACGTCGCCGACGGGGTCCAGCACGAGGACGACCCGCCCAGCGCCCGGGAACGCGGCGAGCTGCGCCGTGGTGACCGGGGCGTCGACGTCCGGGATCCGCGACCGCACGGCCTGCTTCGACGCCTCGTGCGCGATCGACGCCCACCGCGCGCGGCCCTTGTCGACCTTCGGGCCGTCCCACCGGGACACGCTGCGCGCGGCCGACCACGGGACGATCCGGTCGACGCCGATCTCGGTCGCGGCCTGCACCGCCATCTCGTCGCGGCCGCCCTTCGCCAGCGCCTGCACGAGGGTCAGCGAGGGGCTCGGCGCCGGCTCGACCGCGACGGTCTCGACCGTGAGCGTCAGGGTGTCCCGACCGACGGTCTCCACCGCACCGGCCACGACGGCACCGTGCCCGTCGCCGATCCGCAGGGTCTCGCCCACGCGGACGCGGGCCACGGACACCGCGTGGCGCCCCTCGACCCCGTCGAGCACGACGGGGTCGCCGACCGAGACGCCGTCGAGCGAACCGACGAAGTAGAGCGACGCCATCAGTGGTTGAAGAAGCGGTCGCGGAGCTTGCCGAACATGCCCTGCTGGAAGCGTGCGAGCTGCGGCTTGCCGGGCTTGATCGACTTCGCGAGCTGCTCGACGAGCTGGCGTTCCTTGTGCGAGAGCTTCGTCGGGGTCACGACCTGGACCCCCACGCGGAGGTCGCCCCGGCCGTTGCCGCGCAGCTTCGTGACGCCGCGGTCCTTCAGCACGAGGACGTCGGCGCTCTGCACGCCCGGACGGACCTCGAGCTCGACCGGTCCGTCGAGCCCGTCGATCGTCGTGGTCGTCCCGAGCACGGCGTCGGTCATCGCGACCTCGAGCGTGGCGAGCAGGTCGTCCCCGTCGCGGCTGAACACGTCGTGGTGGCGGACCCGGATCTCGAGGTACAGGTCACCGGAGGGACCGCCAGCCGGGCCGACCTCGCCCTGACCGGGCATCTGCAGGCGGAGACCGGAGTCGACGCCCGCGGGGACGTCCACCGGCACCGTGCGGCGGGCACGGATGCGGCCCTGGCCCTGGCACGTCGGGCACGGGTTCGGGATGACGGTGCCGTACCCGCGGCAGGTCCCGCAGGGCGCGCTCGTCACGACGTTGCCGAGGAGCGAGCGGACCTGGCGCTGGATGTGACCGGTCCCGCCGCAGATGTCGCACGTGCGGGGGCTCGTGCCGGGCGCGCAGCAGGACCCGCCGCAGGTCTCGCAGAGCACGGCCGTGTCGACCTCGACGTCCTTGTGGGTGCCGAAGACGACCTCGTCGAGGTCGACGTCGATGCGCAGCAGGGCGTCCTGCCCGCGCTCGGCGCGACTGCGCGGACCGTTGCCGCGTCCGCCGCCGGCACCCCCGCCGAAGAAGGCGTCGAAGATGTCGCTGAAGCCGCCGGCGGCGCCGCCACCGAACGGGCTGTCGGCCTGCGGGCCGGCGTCGTACCGGCGGCGCTGCTCCGGGTCGCTCAGCACGTCGTAGGCGTGCGTGACGTCCTTGAACCGTTCGGCCGCGTCCGGGCTCGGGTTCACGTCCGGGTGCAGTTCGCGCGCCAGACGGCGGTACGCCTTCTTGATGTCGGCATCGGAGGCGTCCGGCTGGACGCCGAGGACGTCGTAGTGGTCTGCCACGTATCCCTCAGTCGGTTGGGTTCGGATCGGTCAATGTTCGCCCAGGAGTTTGGACAGGTACCGTGCGACGGCGCGCACGGCGGCCATGTTCGTGCCGTAGTCCATGCGGGTCGGCCCGAGCACGCCGAGACGGGCGAGCTCACCGCCGGCGAGGTACCCGCCGGCGACGATGCTCGTCGCGTCGAGCCCGTACTCGGCGTTCTCCACGCCGATCCGGGCCGCGACACCGTCGTCGATCTGCATCTCGCCGAACAACCGGAGCAGGGTCACCTGTTCCTCGATCGCCTCGAGCACGGGGAAGAGGCCGCCGGAGAAGTCCTGCTCGCTCTTGGCGAGGTTCGCCGCGCCGGCCATCACCAGGCGGTCCTGCCGGTTGGCGGCGACCTGCTCGATGAGCGTCGCGACGACGACCCCGGCCAGGGGCTGGACGTCCGGACGGATCTGCTGCGGCACCGCGCGGAGCGCCGCCGCGACGTCCTGCAGGAGCAGGCCGACGCTCGCGCCGTTCACCACGGCACGGAGTTCGGTGAGCGCGGTCTCGTCGAGCGCGACGTCGGTCTCGACGACGCGCTGCTCGACACGGGCGGTGTCGGTGATGAGCACGACCATCAGGCGGTTGTCGCCGAGACGGACGAGCTCGACGTGCTGCACCCGTGCACGGACCATCGAGGGGTACTGCACGAGGGCGACCTGGTTCGTGAGCTGGCTGAGCAGCCGGACGGTCCGACCGAGGACCTCGTCGAGGTCGTTCGGCGCACCGAGGAACGTCTCGATCGCGTGCCGCTGGGCGCTCGACAGCGGCCGGGCACCCGCGAGGTGGTCGACGAAGACCCGGTACCCCTTGTCGGTCGGGACCCGACCGGACGAGGTGTGCGGGGCCGCGATGAGCTGCTCGTCCTCGAGCTGGGCCATGTCGTTGCGTATGGTGGCGGCGCTGACCCCGAACGCGTGCCGCTCGACGATCGTCTTCGAACCGACCGGCTCGCGCGAGGCGACGTAGTCCCGCACGATGGCCTTGAGGACCTCGAGGCTGCGTTCGCTGACCACCCGGACCCCTTCCACTCGTACTGGCACTCGGACGTGTCGACTGCTGATCCTACGCCCGACCACCGACCGACCGGGACTTCTCCCCAGCCGACGGATACGCTTCGGGCATGACCTACGGACAGCAGCCCCAGCAGCCCGGCGGCCCGCAGTACCCCGGTGGGTACACCCCGCCGCAGCCGATGTCGCCCGAGGACCAGCGACTCTGGGCCACGCTCACGCACATCGGCGGCATCTTCTTCAACTTCATCGCGCCGCTGGTGGCCTACCTGGTCCTGCGCGACCGCGGCGGGTTCATCCGCGAGCACACGCGCGTGGCGCTGAACTTCCACATCACGATGGCGATCGCGTACGCGGTCGGGTCGATCACGTCGTTCCTCGGCATCGGCGTCCTGATCATCCTCGCGGCCTGGGTGCTCTCGATCGTGTTCGGGATCCAGGCGGCGATCGCGGCGAACCGCGGGCAGTTCTACCGCTACCCGCTCTCCATCGAGTTCATCAAGCAGTAGCTCAGTCGAGCAGCTCGCGGACCACCGCGTCCGCGAGCAGTCGCCCCTGCAGGGTCAACTCGATCCGCCCCCGCACCGCGGCCGACCCGTCCACGAGTCCACGTGCGATGAGGCCGGCGACCCGGCCCCGCGCCTCCTGGCCCAGCTCGCCGGTCGCGAGCTCCCCGCGCACCCGCGCGGCGAGCAGCACGCGCTCGACGTACCGGGTCTCGGCGTCGAGGGTCTCGCGTCCGGCCGCGGGCGACTCCCCCGCCAGCACCCGGTTCGCGTACGCGGCCGGGTGCTTCACGTTCCACCAGCGGGTGCCGGCCACCGCGGAGTGCGCGCCGGGGCCGACGCCCCACCAGTCGTGGCCCGTCCAGTAGGACAGGTTGTGCCGACTCCGGTGCTGGTCGCCGCGGGCCCAGTTCGAGACCTCGTACCAGGCGTAGCCGGCATCACCGAGGACCCGGTCCGCCAGCTCGTACATGTCCGCCGCGAGGTCGTCGTCCGGCGCCGGGAGCTCGCCGCGCGCGACCATCCGGCCCATCGCGGTGCCCTCCTCGACGATGAGCGAGTAGGCCGACACGTGGTCCGGCTCGCACGCCAGGGCCGCGTCGAGCGAGGTGCGCCAGTCGTCGAGCGACTCGCCGGGCGTCGAGTAGATGAGGTCGAGCGAGACGTCGAGGCCCTGCTGCTTCGCGAGGTCCACCACGAGGGGCACGCGCTCGGGGTCGTGCGTCCGGTCGAGCGTCGCGAGCACGTGCGGCACCGCGGACTGCATGCCGTAGCTCACCCGGGTGAAGCCGCCGTCGGCGAGGGTCCGCAACGCGTCCTCGTCCACGGAGTCGGGGTTCGCCTCGGTCGTGACCTCGGCACCGGGCACGATCCCCCAGGTGTCGTTGATCGCGCGGAGGATCATCACCAGGTCGGAGGCGGGCAGCATCGTCGGGGTGCCGCCGCCGAAGAACACCGTCGACACCGGTCGACGGGCGACGCCCGAGCGGTCGAGGACGCTCGCGGCCCACTCGATCTCGCGCACCGCGTGTCCGGCGTAGTCGTCCCGACGGACCCCGCGGAGCTCCGACGCCGTGTACGTGTTGAAGTCGCAGTAGCCGCAGCGGACCCGACAGAACGGCACGTGCACGTACACGCCGAAGGGGACGTCGCCGGCACCGGACGCCGGGGTGACCAGGCCGTCCGCGGGTGCGGGGTCGGCGATCGGGAGAGCACTCGGCATGGACTCCATTGTCCGTCATGATGGAGGCATGGAGCACCACACCGTCCCCACCACGGTGCTGTGGGACATCGACGGCACCCTCGTGTTGAACGCCTCGTCGCCGGGCAACCTGTACCACCTCGCGCTCGAGCGGGCGATCGGCCGCGACCTCGTCCTGCGCGTCGGTCACCAGCACGGCCGCACCGACGCCGGGCTCATCGCCGAGCACGTCCGGGCGCACGACCTGGACGACACGCTCATCCCCACCGTGAGCCGGCACCTGCGCGACCTCACCGAGGAGCGGCACGTGTCCGGGGACCGCCGCAGTCCGGCGCCGGGCGCGATCGGTCTCGTCCGACGGTTCGCCGAGCTCGGCTGGCGCAACGGCCTGCTGACCGGCAACTCCCCCTACCGTGCCCGCGTCAAGCTGCAGGGTGCCGGCTTCGACGTGGACGCGTTCGACTGGGACCACTCGTTCTTCGGCGACACCGAGGTCGAGCGCACCGGGGTGACCGCGCGCGCTGCCGAGGCACTCGCCGGCACCCGGGCCGTGATCGTCGGGGACACCCCGCGGGACGGCGAGGCGGCGGACGCGGTCGGCATCCCGTTCCTCGCGGTGGCGACCGGCGTGTACGACGTCGAGGCGCTCCGGGCGACCAGCGCCGTGACCATCGCCCGCGACTGCGTCGAGGACGCCCGGCTCATCGAGGACGCGATCGCCGCGCTGCCGCCGCTCCGCCCGGTCGGCTGACCGGCCGCGGCCCCGGCCCGGCCGCGGCCCCGGCC
>NZ_JBFPFM010000051.1:0-18516 GCF_047977705.1 Curtobacterium sp. LFS084 | reverse complement strand
CGGCCGGGGCTGCCCGCGCCGATACGCGCCGCCGGGCGGCCCGCGCGGCTACGCGCGGTCGAGCGCCAACCGCGCGCGCACGACGTCGGCGAGCTCCTCGGCGACGCGCTCGGCATCCGCCTGGGAGGCCGCCTCGACCATGACCCGCACGACGGGCTCGGTACCGGACGGCCGGAGCAGCACCCGGCCCGTGTCCCCGAGCTCGGTCGTCGCCGCTGCCACGGCGTCCTGCACGCCCTGGTCCGCCAGGCCGTGCCGGTCGACACCGCGCACGTTCACGAGCACCTGCGGGAACACGGTCATGCACGACGCGAGCTGTTCGAGCGTCCTGCCCGTCCGGGCCATCTCGGCGACGAGGTGCAACCCGGTGAGGATGCCGTCGCCCGTGGTGGCGTACTCGTTGAAGATGATGTGGCCGGACTGCTCACCGCCGAGCGAGAACCCGCCCTCGGTCATCTTCTCGAGGACGTAGCGGTCACCGACGCCGGTCTCGAGCACCGTGATGCCCGCGTCCGCCATGGCCCGCTTGAGCCCGAGGTTCGACATGACCGTCGCGACGAGGGTGTCGGACACCAGGTGCCCGCGCTCCTGCAGCGACAGCGCGAGGATGGCCATGATCTGGTCGCCGTCGATCGCGTTGCCGGCGGCGTCGACCGCGAGGCAGCGGTCCGCGTCGCCGTCGTGCGCGATGCCGACGTCCGCGCCGTGCTCGAGCACCGCACGGGCGAGGTTGTCGATGTGGGTGGACCCGACACCGTCGTTGATGTTCATGCCGTCCGGGTCGGCACCGATGAGGGTGACCCGGGCCCCGGCGTTCACGAAGACCTCGGGCGAGACGCCCGCGGCGGCGCCGTTCGCACAGTCGAGCACGACGTGGATGCCGTCGAGCCGGTGCGGCAGCGTGCCGAGCAGGTGGACGACGTAGCGGTCCTCGGCGTCGGCGAACCGGGTGATCCGGCCCACGTCACGACCGGTGGGGGTCGGTGCGGAGTGGTCGTGCATGGCCGCCTCGATGCGGTCCTCGACCTCGTCCGGGAGCTTCCGGCCGCCCGTGGCGAAGAACTTGATCCCGTTGTCGGGTGCGGGGTTGTGCGACGCGGAGATCATCACGCCGAAGTCGGCGTCGATGTCCGCGACGAGGAACGCCGCAGCGGGGGTGGGGATGACCCCGGCGTCGAGCACGTCGACCCCGGCCGAGGCGAGCCCGGCCGCGACCGCGGCGCCGAGGAACTCGCCCGAGACGCGCGGGTCGCGCGCGAGGACCGCACGAGGGCGCGGTCGACCGGACGCCCGACGGGCGTCCGCGTGGTGTCCGTGTGTGAGGACGGCCGCGCTCGCCTGGGCAAGACCCAGTGCGAGCGCGGCCGTCAGCTCGCCGTTGGCGAGACCACGAACCCCGTCGGTACCGAACAGACGCGGCATGGCGATCTTCAGCCGGTGACGACTAGCGCTTCGAGAACTGCGACGCCTTGCGGGCCTTCTTGAGACCAGCCTTCTTGCGCTCGATGACGCGGGCGTCACGGGTGAGGAAGCCGGCCTTCTTGAGGGTGGCGCGGTTGTTCTCGCGGTCGATCTCGTTCAGCGAACGGGCGATGGCGAGGCGGAGCGCACCGGCCTGACCCGAGGGGCCGCCACCAGTGATGCGGGCGACGACGTCGTAGGCGCCGAGGAGCTCGAGCACCTTGAACGGGTCGTTGATGAGCTGCTGGTGCAGCTTGTTCGGGAAGTAGTCCTCGAGCGAGCGGCCGTTCACGACGAACGAGCCGGAGCCCGGGACGAGACGGACGCGCGCGATGGCCTCCTTGCGGCGCCCGACGGCACCGCCCGAGACGTTGAGGATCTGACGGGGAGCGGCCTCGGAAGCGGCGGGTGCGCTCTCCGTGGTGAAGCTCTCCGGGGTCTGGTCGAGGGAATCAGCGATCTGAGCCATGAGTTTTACCTAGTCCTTGGAAGTCGTCGTGGCCGGAACTACTGTGCGACCTGGTCGAAGGTGTACGCCTTGGGCTGCTGCGCCGAGTGCGGGTGCTCCGCGCCGGCGTAGACCTTCAGCTTCTTGAGCTGCTCGCGACCGAGGGTGTTCTTCGGGAGCATGCCGCGGATCGCCTTCTCGACGGCGCGGGTCGGGTGCTTCTCGAGCATCTCCGGGTAGGAGGTCGCCGTGAGGCCGCCCGGGTAGCCCGAGTGGCGGTAGTAGACCTTCTTCGCGAGCTTCGAACCGGTCAGGGCGACCTTGTCGGCGTTCACGATGATGACGTAGTCACCCATGTCCATGTGCTGGGCGAAGGTGGCCTTGTGCTTGCCGCGCAGGAGCGCCGCGGCGTGGGTGGCGAGACGGCCGAGGACGACGTCGGTCGCGTCGATGACGATCCAGTCGTGCTGGACGTCTGCCGGCTTCGGGGAGAACGTACGAGTCACAGTGGTGCTGCTTTCGTGTCGAGGTGAGGAGTCCGTGAATCCCGCTCCGGTGGGTGTTCACGTGGGAGAACCCGTGTGAACTGCCCGGTGGAGGGCTCATCTGACTGTCCGGCGCACGGAGCGCGCAGACCAAGGTGAGAGCCTACCCGACGCGACTCGCGTTGTCGAACGCGCGCGGAGACGGACGGGAGGCACGGTGCGGGCCCGCACCGTGCCTCCCGTCCGTCAGCCGGTCAGGTCGGTCAGCCGAACAGGCTCCGCAACCACGCGATCAGCGCGGCGAGCGCCGCGAGCGCGTCGGCGACGGTGTGCCCACCGTGTCCGGGACCGCCGTGACCGGGGTCGCCACCGTGCCCGGGGTTCCCACCGCCCGGGGTGCCGACGCCCGGCAGGTCGATGCCCACCACGACCGGGTCGTGGTCGCTCGCCCGGTAGACGTCGTCGCGGTACAGGTCGGTGACGTTGTAGTCGTAGCGGCTGTACTCGAGGCCGACCGACTCGACCGAGTTGATGTTCCAGATGTCCACGCCCGTGACGGTCCCCACTGCAGCAGGAGACGCGAACACGTGGTCGAGCGACCCGCTCAGCCCACCGAACACGTAGGACCACTCCGCCGCGTCCTCGGTCGGGCCGAGGTCGGTGTAGCCGGCGTCCTCGAGGGCGACAACCGGGTCCTCCTCGCTGTAGGCGTTGAAGTCGCCGAGCATGAACACCTTGTCGGTCCGCGCCTGGCGCTGCATCGCGGTCGAGAACGTCACGAGCGCCTTCGCCTGCTCGACGCGCGAGTGGTTCGACGCACCCTGCCCGTCGCCCTGGTCGGCGTCGACGCCCTCGCCGGAGCCCTTCGACTTGAAGTGGTTCGCGATGACGAGGAAGGTGTCCTTCGCGCTCGGCTTCTGCGCACCCTTGCCCTTGCCGGGCTTCGTCGTGACCGGGGCGAAGGCCTGTGCGAGCGGCTGCCGGGCGTTCGTGAACGCCGTCGAGTCGGTCAGGATCGTCGACGAGCCGACCGGCTGCACGCGGTCCTTCTTGTAGATGAGCGCGAGCCGGATGACGTCCTCGCTCGACGGCAGCTTCGACGGCGACTTCGCGTACGCCCAGGTGTCCTTGCCGGTCGCGGCGTTGAGCGCGGCCACGAGGGTCGCCACCGCCGCGTCACGGTCCTGGTCGAAGCGCGCGGAGTTCTCGATCTCCTCGAGCGACACGACGTCGGCGCCGAGCCCGTTGATCGCCTTGACGATCTTCACCTGCTGGCGAGCGAGGTCGTCGGCGTTCGCGGCACCGCGGGCGTCGCAGCCACCCCGGACGGTCACGGGGTCGCCGTCACGGTCGGTGTAGTACGTGCAACCGGTGAGCTGGTCGCCCGTCGTCGGGAAGTAGTTCAGGACGTTGAACCCGGCGAGCCGGATGTCCCCGCCGACGTCCTCCGGCGCCGCCGTGCGGACGTTCGAGAACGACACCGGCAGGTCGGCGGCCGGGGTGGCGCCGGTGATCGGCGTCGTCGGCTGGAACTTCCACGAGTCGTTCCGGTAGTCGAGGACGACCGGCTCGCGGAAGGTCGCGGCGGCGCCGACCGTGACCGGGCCCTGCGTGAGCCACGACACCGGGATCGACTGGTTCGCCGCGCTGAGGAAGTTCGTGCTCGCACCGTCGTCGAGGACGACCGTGCGCGCCGCGTTGTCCGCGGTCACGGCAGCGGCCGCGGCACTGCCCGGACGGGCGACCTCGGTCGGCTGGAGCAGGCGCTGCTTCCCCGTCGCCAGGACGACCTCGCCGTACTGGTTCGTCGTGTAGTTGTCCGCGACCGTGTAGTCGCCCTGCGGTTGGACGAGCATGCTCTCGAGCGACTCGCGCTGGGCGTCGGTGCGCGGGAAGGCGAGGGTCGCCGGGACCGGCTGGACGACGCCCGCGGCCGGGAGCTTCGTCAGTCCGGCGGCGGTCGGGACCGTCAGCTCGGTCAGCCCGTTGAACTCCGACACCGTGCCGGTCAGGCGCACCGCGTCACCGATCGCCACGCTGCCGACGGTCGCCGACGAGTAGACGAAGACGGCGTCCGACGCGGTGTGCGTCCCGAGGTCGAGCGCGCCACCGGTGCCGGCGGTCTGGATCGTGTAGCCAGAGAAGCCGCCGGTGGCGTACACCGCGGTGACGACGCCGTCGGTCGTGACGGCCTTGCCCGCGTACGGCGAGGTGTCCGTGGTCCCCTGCAGCTGGGCGATCGTGACCCGCTCGGCCGGGGTCGTCCCGCCGTCGCCGGGATCGGTCGGGTCCGTGGGGTCGGTCGGGTCGGTCGGGTCGGTCGGCTGCGTGGTCTCGCCCGCGGCGTTCTCCGGCGTGACGGTGCTCGTCACCGAGAAGTCGGCCGCGTTCGAGTCGGTGTCGGTCGTCCCCGTGCGGGTCAGGGCGTCCGGCACGGAGTTCGCCGTGCCGGCCTTCGCGACCGCGGTCTCGAACGTGTTCGAGGTGCCGTAGCCGAGCAGGTCGACGACGCCGGGGGTGCCCGTCGTCACCGCACCGGCGGGCAGGCTGAGTGCCGTGGCCTGGTCGGACAGGACGAGGGTGCCGGTCGACCCCGACGGGTTCAGCCCGGTGACGGCGTCCGGCTCCGGGAGCGCCTCGCCGTTCGTGCCGTTCGAGCCCATCTGCACGAGGTAGGTGCCGTGTGCGGGGACGGAACCGGCGAGCTTGCCGACCGCGGGTGCGCCGGTGCTGGTCGCGGCGCGGTACTGCACCGACCAGCCGTCGACGCTGACGGGGCTGTCGGTGGGGTTGCCGAGCTCGACGAACTTGTTCGTGAACGGCTGGTTCGCGCTGCCGCCCTTGAGGTAGGCCTCCTCGATGACGAGGCCCGTCCCCTGGGGGTTCGCGGCGGCCGTGGAGACGGAGACGAGCGGAGCGGCGACGAGCGCGGCTGCAGCGGTGGCGCACAGCAGAGTGCGCCCGACGGATCTGTGCATGCCGGCACGCTACCGACCTGCGGGGCCCCACAGGTTTCCGGCGGGTGAACGATCCGTTCCACCCCTGATCGGGGTGCAGCCCGTCAGGCGCCGATCGGCACCCACGCCGACCCGACGCGGTGCACTGCGGGGCCGTGTCCCGGCAGCAGGATCTCCGGCACCGGGAGTGCCCGAGCCGACTCGACGGCGCGGGCCTGGTCGGCGGTGAAGAACGGCGTGATCATCCGCGGGCGCGGGGACCAGGACGCCGGCTGCGTGTCGTGCCGGCTGACGACCGCGTCCCCGGTGACGATGGCGTTCGCCGCGGGCAGCAGGTAGGCGGTCGAGCCGTCGGTGTGCCCGGCGGCGGGCGTCGGCGCGATCGCCCGTCCGGCGAAGTCCGCGCCGGTGAACGCCCGCGCGGTCGGCACGACGGTCGGGCGCAGGGCGTCGGACCGGATCGCCCGGGCGAGCCACCGGAGGACCCGCGGCGCCGCGAGTCGACCACCGATCTCGGCCGGGGTGACCTGCTGCCTGCCGGGTCCGCGGACGTTGTCGAGCTCGTCGGCGTGGGCGAGCACCTCGACGTGCGGGTACCGCTCGAGGATCCCCGGGATCCCGCCGACGTGGTCGACGTGCCCGTGCGTGACGTACACCCGGCGCAGGTCGTCGAGCTCGTGGCCCGCGTACCGCACGGTGTCGAGCACGAGGTCGGTGTCGGCCGGGTAGCCGGCGTCGATCAGTGCGACGCCGTCCTCCTCGGCGAGGACGACCCAGTTCGACACGGGTCCCTCGACGAACACCACCCCGGGTGCGACGGACACGACGGAACGGGGTTCGCGGGAGCTCATCCCCCGACGCTACCGCCGTCGTCGGACGTGCCGCGTCGCGCCCGGGTCTGCGCGGCGCGGGCTGCCAGCTCGTCGTCGGCCGGGTACCCGACCTCGGTGAGGGTCAGGCCCTTCGCGGGCGCGACCTTGAACTCGCTCGTCCGGGTCTCGGCGACGCGCAGCTCCTCGAGCCGGTCCGCGCCGAAGCGGCCCTCGCCGACGGCGATCGTCGCCCCCACCATCGCCCGGACCATGGAGTGGCAGAAGGCGTCGGCCTGGAGGCGCGCCACCAGCACGCCGTCCGGCTCGCGGTCCCAGCGGAACTCCTGCAGGGTCCGGATCGTCGTCGCCCCCTCGCGCGGCTTGCAGAACGTCGCGAAGTCGTGCAGCCCGAGCAGCCGCAGCGCACCGCGCTCCATCGCCGCCGGGTCCAGCCGCGTCGGGTGCCAGACCGTGTGCCCCCGCCGACGTGGATCGCGCGGGGCGTCGGCGTCCGCGATCCGGTACGAGTAGCGCCGCCAGAGCGGGGAGAACCGGGCGTCGAACCCGTCCGGCGCGACCGTGGCCCCTGTGACGACGACGTCCCCCTCCGGTGCCGCGATGCCGTTCACGCGCTTGACCAGTCCGTCCAGCGGCGAGCGCCCCGACCCCCGCTTGGCGGCCAGCGCGTCCCACTGCGCCGGCGTGAGGTCGAGGTGGGCGACCTGACCGGTCGCGTGCACGCCGGCGTCGGTGCGTCCGGCCACGGTGAGCAGCGGCGGTTCGCCCCACCGGGTGAAGACGGTGGCGAGCGCCGCTTCGAGCGCGCCCTGCACGGTCCGGAGGCCGGGCTGCCGGGCCCACCCGGAGAACGCGGCACCGTCGTAGGCGATGTCCAACCGCAGCCGCACGCCACCAACGTCACCGCCGCCCTGCGGGCCTGCCGTCTCGTCCACCAGGCCACCGTACCGGGGCCGGACCGCGCCTCCCGGCCCCACGTGCTGACACGCACCCCGACCCGGCGTCAGCGCCACGTCAGTGCCGCGTGAGCGCCCGACGGCAGCATCGTCCTCGACATCGACGAACGGCGTCGAGTCCGAACGGAAGGAACGAGCGCATGACCACCACTCCGCTCGCGGTCGAGGCCACCGGCCTCGTCAAGGTCTTCGGGACGAACCGTGCGGTGGACGGTGTCGACCTCCGTGTGGAGGCGGGCACGGTCTACGGCGTGCTGGGGCCGAACGGCGCCGGCAAGACCACCACGATCTCGATGCTCGCGACGCTGCTCACGGCGGACGCCGGCGAGGCCCGCATCTTCGGGCGGGACGTCCGGCGCGAGGCGCAGGCCGTCCGCTCCCTCATCGGCGTGACCGGCCAGTACGCCAGTGTCGACGAGACGCTCAGCGCGACCGAGAACCTCGTCATCTTCTCCCGTCTGCTCGGCCTGGGCCGCGCCGAGTCGAAGCGGAAGGCGGCCGAGCTGCTCGAGCGCTTCGGGCTGACCGAGGCGGCCTCGCGTCCGCTGCGGAACTTCTCCGGCGGCATGCGTCGCCGGCTCGACCTCGCCGCGAGCCTCATCGCACAGCCCCCGCTGCTGTTCCTCGACGAGCCGACCACGGGCCTCGACCCGCGCACCCGCGCGCAGATGTGGGACACGATCCGTGACCTCGTCGCGACCGGGTCGACCGTCCTGCTGACGACGCAGTACCTCGACGAGGCCGACCAGCTGGCCGACCGGATCGCCGTCATCGACCACGGGCGGGTGGTCGCGGAGGGCACCGGTGACGAGCTGAAGGCCTCGATCGGCACCTCGTCGCTGCAGCTCCGGCTGTCCGATGCCCTCCGGCTCGACGCCGCCCGCGCCATCGTGCGGAACACGCTCGGTGTCGACGCGGTGGCCAGCCCCGAGGGCTCGCGCCTGACCGCCCCGATGTCCGACCCCGACCGCGTCACCGACCTGCTGGTGTCGTTCCGCGACGCCGGCATCTCCCTCGCCGAGATGAGCGTGCAGAAGCCGACGCTCGACGAGGTCTTCCTGACCATCACGGGTGCCCCGGCCACCACGGACGAGGACACCGACCACGAGCTCGCAGGGAGCATCGCATGACCACCATCGCCCCCACCCCCACGCAGACGCCGCGGATCACCCCGCGCCCCGGCATCGGCGGCGCCGGCCTCGGAGCCACGATCCGCCAGTCCTTCACGATGGCCTACCGCGGCCTCGTGAAGGTCCGTCGCACCCCCGAGCAGCTGTTCGACGTGACGCTCATGCCGATCGTCTTCACCGTGATGTTCACCTACATCTTCGGTGGCGCGATCGCCGGCGACGTCACGAGCTACCTGCCGGTCATCATCCCCGGCATCCTCGTGCAGACGAACATCACCTCGTCGATCGTCACCGGCGTCCAGCTCCGCGAGGACATGGACAAGGGCGTGTTCGACCGCTTCCGGTCGTTGCCGATCGCCCGCATCGCCCCGCTCGCCGGTGCGCTCCTCGCCGACACCGTCCGGTACGCGATCGCCACCGCCATCACCTTCACGGTCGGCATCGTCATGGGGCTGCGTCCTGCCGGCGGTGTCGGTGCGACCGTGCTCGCCGGTGTGCTCGTCGTCGTCGTCGCGTGGGCGATCAGCTGGATCTTCGCGTACTTCGGCGTGATCGCCCGCACCGCGTCGAGCGTCTCGGGCATCGCCAACCTGGTGCTGTTCCCGCTGACGTTCCTGTCGAACGCGTTCGTCCCCACCGACACCCTGCCGTCCTGGCTGCGCTGGTTCACCGAGGTCAACCCGATCTCGCACCTCATCACCGCCGTGCGCGAGCTGATCAACCACGGCGCCGTCACCGGTGACCTCTGGATCAGCCTGCTCGGTGCCGCGGTGGTCGTCGCCGTGTTCGCGCCGCTGACGGTCCGCGCCTACATGCGGAAGGCGTAGCGGAGGTCCTCCAGCAGCGTCCTCGCCCCCGCGACGGCCTCGGCCCGGTCCCATCCGGCCGAGGCCGTCTCGGCGTCCACCACGCGGGTCTCGCCGAGCGCGTCGACGAGGAGCGGTCGGAGCCGACCGTGCGCGAGCACCGCGAAGTCCTGCCGGGTGCCGAACCGCATCGCGGCGCCCCAGCACCGAGCCGCCTCGGCCGGACGGTCGCTGCGCGCCGCCGCGACCGCGAGTCCCGCCAGGGTCGTGCCGATGACGGGCAGGTCGAGCCACCACGGGTGGACGCGGATCATCACGAGGGCGGCCTTCCGGATGCGGCGAGCGACCGCGCGTTCGTCGGCCTGGAGGCGCGGTGCGGCTTGGTCGGCCGCGCCGAGCGCCGCCTCGTCGACGGCCGCGATCCGCGCCGCGCCGGCCATCACCGTCCAGTGCGGTGTCGCCTTCCGGTGCGGCAGCACCCAGTCCCACGCCGCCGTGTACTGCGCGGCAGCGACGTCGAGGTCGCCCTCGAACCGGAGGCACTCCGCGCCGATCGCGACCGCGAGCACGCCGATCTGGGAGCGGTCGCCGTCGAAGCCGCCGCGCCCGGCGACCGGCCGGTGCTGCAGCTCGGCGGCGATCGACCGGGCGGTGTCCACGGCGCCGGTCGCGGCCGAGCAGAGCCCGACGGTCCAGCCGATCTCGTACAGGTCGTCCTCGGCGCCGAAGCGCTCGAGCTGCTCCCGCGCGCGGCCCGCGTTCGCGAGGGCGTCCGCGTACCGGCCCGTCTGGGCGAGGAGCTGCGTCATGGTGACGGCCACGGTGCCGATCGTCCACGCGTCGCCGGTGCGCTCCGCGAGTGTCTGCGCCCGGGTGGCGTACCGGAGCGCCGCCGCGAACTCGCCGTCGTTCTCGGCGAGGGGCGCGCTCAGCATGTTGGCGATGCCGGCCACGCCCTCGTCGGGGTCGTCGCGGAGGCGCGCGAGCAGAGCGGTGCCGGCGGCCGGACGTCCGAGCGTCAGGAGCAGGGCGGCCTGCGCGTCGAGCACCGGGAACCCCGTCGTCCCGACACGGCGGAGGCGCCGGAGCGTGGAGATCGCCCACGCCGCGGTCCGGCGGTCGTCGAACGCCGAGGACGCCCCGGCGACGACGAGTCCGACGTGCACGGCGGCGACGTCCTCGGCCGCGGGCGGACCCGAGCGCAGCACCGCGACCACGTCCGACGCGATCGCGGTCACCTCGCCGTGGGCGCCCCGGAGGGTCCAGTAGGCGCCGAGAGCGGCGAAGACGTGCGCGGTCGCCGAGGCGTCGTCGGTGCGGAGGCTCCAGCGGAGCAGGGTGACGAGGTTGTCGGCCTCGCGCTGGACGTCGTGGAAGCGGTCGAGCTGGTCCGGACCGGTGAGCGTGAACAGGTTCCTGCTGGCGGCGAAGTCCCGCCCCCAGCGGATCATCGCCGTGCGCACGGCCTCGGTCGTCCCGCGTTCGTCGAGCCGCGCGGCCCCGAACTCGCGGACGGTCTCGAGCAGGCGGTAGCGGACCGGCTCCCCCTCGACCTCGACGAGCTGCACGAGGGACTGCTCGACGAGTTCGGCGAGGTCGTCGAGCGCCTCGGGGCGACGGTCCGGAGCTGCCACGGCCTCGACGGCGTCGACCGCCAGGCCGTCCGGGAAGAGTGCCAGGCGCGTCAGGAGGTCCTGCGCGCCCGCGTCGAGCAGGCGCCAGCTCCACTCGATGACCGCCAGGAGGGTGCGGTGCCGCTCCGGAGCGCTGCGGTCGCCGCCGCGGAGCAGTGCGAACCGGTCGTCGAGCCGGCGCTCGATCTCGTCGATGCTCATCCCCCGGATCCGCGCCGCGGCCAGCTCGATCGCGAGCGGCGACCCGTCGAGCCGCGTGCAGATGCGGCGGACGGTGTCGACGGGCAGCACAGCCCCGGGTCGGGCAGCCCGGGCGCGCTCGGTGAACAGCCGGACCGCGGCACCGTCGGCCTCGACCGGCAGTGGTGCGAGGGGTGCCACGACCTCGCCGGCGATCGCGAGCGGTGCGCGCGAGGTCGTGAGGATCGTCAGGTCGGGGATGCTCGCGAGCAGGTCGGCGGCGAGTCCGGCGACGTCGCCGACGAGGTGCTCGCAGTTGTCCAGGACGAGGACCGTCGGGGCCTCCCCGAGCGCCCGCCCCACACCCGCACGCAGGTCGGCGACGACGACCTCACGCAGCGCGCGGGCGGAGCGGAACTCGGCCACCCCGAGCAGGGCGCCGAGCGCGGGGACGATGTCCTCGGCGGTGGCGATCGGTGCGAGCTCGAACACGACCACGCCGGTGGTCGGCGGCACCTCGGCGGCGACCGCCTGCGCGAGCCGGGTCTTGCCGAGCCCTCCGGCACCGAGGATCGTGACCAGCCGGTGGCGGGACAGCAGGTCCGCGACGGCGGCGAGGTCCTCCTGCCGTCCGACGAGCGTGTTCGGCGCGGCCCGCAGTCCGACCCGACGAGCGCGGCCGGAGTCGGCGGCGGACCGCCGGAGCAGGTCGGCGTGCAGCCGCACCAGGTCGGCGGAGGGGTCCGCGCCGAGCTCGTCGGCGAGGCGGTCGCGGTGCGTCGCGAACACGGCGAGCGCCTCGGCGTTCCGGCCGGCCGCGACGAGCGCGCGCATGCACCCGGCGACGGCGACCTCGTCGAAGGGGTTCGCCTGCGCCTCGGTCGTCCAGACGTCGACGGCCTCGTCCGCCGCACCGGAGTCGAGCAGCGCCGTGCCCAGGGCACGTCGGAGGGCCCGTCGCGCCGACGCCGCCCGGTCGGCCAGCACCACGCCGAGGTCCCCCTCGACGTCGTCACCGGGGCTCCCCCGCCACAGGTCGAGTGCCGCCCGGACCGTCGTCTCGTCGGCGTGCTGGGCTGCCGCACGTTCGGCGCGTTCGAGGTCCACGTCCTCGGGGTCGACCCCGAGTGCGTACCCGGTGCTGGTCGACACGACGACGCCGTCGGCCGTGCTGCGCCGGAGCCGGGAGACGAGCGTCTGCAGCGCAGCACGGGCGCCCCGCGGCTGGTCCTCGCCCCAGAGCTCGTCGATCAGCGTGTCGGTCGTCACCGCGTGTCCGCGGGCGAGCACCAGCGCGGTGAGGAACGCCCGGGCGAGGGCACCCGGCACCGCCGACGGCACCCCGGCCGGCCCCGTGACCGTCACCGGTCCGAGGACGGCGACGCACGGTCGTTCGGGCACGGTACGAGTCTACGGACGCACGCGGACGGGCGGTCGGGCGGTCGGGCGGTCGGGCGGTGCCTCAGCCGCGGGACCGCTCGGCGCCGAAGGGCCCGGTGCGGGTGTCGACGTCCGCGGTGGCTCGCCGTTCCGACTCGACGATGCCCCGCAGGGACACGAGTGCGGCCGACGTGACGGCGACGTGCGACGGGTTCTCCCGCGAGGCGTCGAGCGCGCGCTCGACCACCGCGATCGCCTCGTCACCCGCCGCTTGGTCGCACTCCCCGCGGATCACGCACGCGATCTCCCGGAGGGCCGACGCGAGCGGCGCGGCGAACTCGGGCGCCGGTCGGCCGAGCCCGTCCGACACCGGACCGGAGCGTGCGACGAGCTCGGTGAGGTCGGTCGTGTACCAGGCGACCCGCTCGAGGGCACGGAACCGGGCACCGTCCTGCTCGAGGCGTGCCCGCGATCCACGGAGCGCCCCACGGGGGTTCATCCGGCGGCTCTCGTGCGCGATCGAGACCCGCGACCGGACGTCGGCGATCGCCCGGTCGAGCCGGTCCTGCTGGCGGTCCCACGCCCGCTCGTCCCGGGTGCCGTCCTCGAGGACGACCGCGAGTCCGTCGAGGTGGTCGGCGAGCACCTGGTTCACGGCGTCGATGCGGTGCTCGGCGTCCCAGAAGTGCAGCGGTGGGAACACGAGGAAGTTGACGAGCAGGCCGACCACGACCCCGACGGCCATCTGCACCAGGTACCCGAGCGAGTAGCCCTCGGCGTGCGCGCCACCGACGAGCAGGACGAACAACGCGGCGGTCGACACCCAGGAGCTGCCCTCGCCGAGGACGCGGAACCCGCCCACGAGCACGCCGATCCCGACAGCCAGCGCGATCGCGAGGAAACCCGGGTCGCCGACCCACATCGTGAAGCCGGCCACGACGATGCCGAGGCCGATGCCGACGAGGGTCTGCACCCCGCTCCGGATGCCGGCGAACACCGTGGTCTGCATCGCCACGACCGCGCCGAGCGGTGCGTAGTACGGGTACTCGGCGGCGACTCCCGGCACGTGCCGCGCGATGAACCACGCGAGCACCGCCGCGACGGCGGCCTTCGCGGCGTGGAGCAGGCGCGGTTGCGTCCCGGAGGTCCGGCTCCACCGCCAGACCCGGGTCCCCACCCCCGCGATGTGCTCGAACTGCATCGGTCCCTCTCGTCGTGTCGGCCGGTCACGATACGGTGCCGCGCCTGTGCGGCGGTACCGCTCCCGCGTTCTGCGGCTCGGCCGCCTGCGGGCCAGGAGGAACGTGGCGGGCCCGCACCGCGCCTCCCGGCCGCCGTCCGGTCACCGTCGGGACGCGACGAAGCCCCCGCAACGCGTGTTGCGGGGGCTTCGTCGTGGTGGGGCTGTGACTACTTGTCGTCCGACTTCTCGGCGGCGTCGGCCTCGACCTCGGCGGCAGCCTCGGTCTCGGTCTCCTCGGCGACGGGAGCGGACTCCTCGGTGGTCTCGGTCTCCTCGACCGGGGCCTCCTCGGTGGTCTCCTCGGCGGCGGGCTCCTCGACCGGCGCGGCAGCAGCCGGGGCCGCGTTGCGCTTCACCGGGGCCGGCGTGCTCGACACCGGCTCGAGGACGAGCTCGATCGACGCGAGGGGAGCGTTGTCGCCCTTGCGGAAACCGAGCTTCGTGATGCGGGTGTAGCCGCCCTGACGGTCCTCGACCTGCGGGGCGATCTCGGTGAACAGCGTGTGCACGACGGACTTGTCGCGCAGGATGCTGATCACGCGACGACGCGCGTGCAGGTCGCCACGCTTCGCGAACGTGATGAGACGCTCGGCGACGGGACGGAGGCGCTTGGCCTTCGTCTCGGTGGTCGTGATGCGACCGTGCGTGAAGAGGGCGTTGGCGAGGTTGCTCAGGAGCAGGCGCTCGTGGGCGGGGCCGCCACCGAGGCGGGGGCCCTTGGTGGGCTTCGGCATGTCAGTTCTCCAGTGGTGATGGTGGTGCGCGCTGCGTCAGCGGCACGCGTGCGCGTGAGCGCGAGGTCAGTTGTTGGACTCGTCCTCGTCGTACCCGCTGTAGAAGTGGGCGCCGTCGAATCCGGGGACGGTGTCCTTGAGGGACAGGCCGAGCTCGGTGAGCTTGTCCTTGACCTCGTCCACCGACTTCTGACCGAAGTTGCGGATGTTCATGAGCTGCGTCTCCGACAGGGCGACGAGCTCGGACACCGTGTTGATGCCCTCCCGCTTGAGGCAGTTGTAGCTGCGGACCGACAGGTCCAGGTCCTCGATCGGGGTCTGCAGCTCGTTCGAGAGCACGGCGTCGACCGGCGCGGGGCCGATCTCGATGCCCTCGGCCGCGGTGTTGAGCTCGCGGGCGAGCCCGAACAGCTCGACGAGCGTGCGACCGGCCGACGCGATGGCGTCGCGCGGCGTGATCGCGGGCTTCGACTCGACGTCGACGACCAGACGGTCGAAGTCCGTGCGCTCGCCGGCACGCGTCGCCTCGACGCGGTAGGTGACCTTGAGGACCGGCGAGTAGATCGAGTCGATCGGGATCTGCCCGGCCTCGCTGAACTCCGAGCGGTTCTGCGTCGCCGAGACGTAGCCGCGGCCACGCTCGATCGTCAGCTCCAGCTCGAAGCGCGCGGTGTCGTTCAGGGTCGCGATGACGAGGTCCGGGTTGTGGATCTCGACGCCGGCCGGAGCGGAGATGTCCGCTGCGGTGACCTGACCGGCACCCTGCTTGCGCAGGTACGCCGTGATCGGCTCGTCGTGCTCGCTGGAGACGACCAGGCTCTTGATGTTGAGGATGATCTCGGTGACGTCTTCCTTGACACCGGGAACGGTGCTGAACTCGTGGAGGACGCCGTCGATGCGGATGCTGGTGACAGCCGCGCCGGGGATCGAGGAGAGGAGCGTGCGGCGCAGCGAGTTGCCGAGGGTGTAACCGAAGCCCGGCTCGAGCGGCTCGATGACGAAGCGCGAGCGGAACTCGGAGATCATCTCCTCGGTCAGGGTGGGGCGCTGTGCAATGAGCACTGTGGGATTCCTTTCGGCGGAGTGTCCGCTATATGACACTCGGCGGTACGACGGGGCCGACCGGGCCCCGACGGGTCTGTTGAGTTGTGATCACGCGCACCGGAGTGCGCGATCGAACGACCAGGAATGGCCGCGGGCCCTGCCCGCCCCCGTCAGGGGACGAGCAGGGCGCGGCCGGTTGCTCCTCGCGTCAGACGCGACGGCGCTTGGGCGGGCGGCACCCGTTGTGCGCCTGCGGCGTGACGTCGTTGATCGAGCCCACCTCGAGGCCAGCGGCCTGGAGCGAGCGGATCGCGGTCTCGCGGCCCGAACCCGGACCCTTCACGAAGACGTCGACCTTCTTGACGCCGTGCTCCTGCGCCTGACGCGCAGCGGACTCGGCGGCGAGCTGCGCCGCGAACGGCGTCGACTTGCGCGAACCCTTGAAGCCCACGGCACCCGAGGACGCCCAGCTGAGGACGGCACCCGACGGGTCGGTGATGCTGACGATCGTGTTGTTGAACGTGCTCTTGATGTGGGCCTGGCCCACGGCGACGTTCTTCTTCTCCTTGCGGCGCGGCTTGCGCGCGGCAGTCTTGGGGGTAGCCATGATGATCTCCTATCGGGCCTTCTTCTTGCCTGCCACGGTGCGCTTCGGTCCCTTGCGGGTACGCGCGTTGGTCTTGGTGCGCTGACCGCGCACCGGGAGACCACGACGGTGGCGGAGACCCTCGTAGCTACCGATCTCGACCTTGCGGCGGATGTCGGCTGCGACCTCGCGGCGGAGGTCACCCTCCACCTTGAAGTTGCCCTCGATGAAGTCACGGAGGGCGACGAGCTGGTCGTCGGTCAGGTCCTTGACGCGGATGTCACCGGAGATACCGGTCTCGGCGAGTGCCTGGACCGCGCGGGTACGGCCGACGCCGTAGATGTACGTGAGTGCGATCTCCACGCGCTTCTCGCGCGGGATGTCGACGCCTGCTAGACGTGCCATGTGCTGGCTGCTCCTGTTGTCGATGGAGGTGTGGAGCAGTACCGGTGCTCGGGCCTCCGCCCCGAGGTGTCCCCACTCGCGTGGTTCTTGGTACTGCGTTCGATGTTGAGTTGTGGATCCTGCTCACAGCCGCCCGAGGGCGATCCGCGTCAGGCAGCCGGGACTAGCCCTGGCGCTGCTTGTGGCGCGGGTTGCTCTTGCAGATCACCATGACGCGGCCCTTGCGGCGAATGACACGGCAGTGCTCGCAGATGGGCTTGACGCTGGGGTTGACCTTCATTGTTCTTTCCTCGTGCTCGCTGGCTTCGTGCTCGGCAGGGTTGCCGGGCCGTTCCTTTCCAGCTCGCGGATCACTTGTAGCGGTAGACGATCCGGCCGCGGGTCAGGTCGTACGGGCTCAGCTCCACGATCACGCGGTCCTCGGGGAGGATGCGGATGTAGTGCTGGCGCATCTTCCCGGAGATGTGCGCGAGGACCTTGTGTCCGTTGGTCAGCTCAACGCGGAACATCGCGTTGGGCAGAGCTTCGAGCACCGAGCCCTCGATCTCGATGACGCCGTCTTTCTTGGCCATAGCCTCACTGTCGCTTGGTTGGATTACCGGTGTGATCCCCGAGCCGGTCTGCGGGTCGGGCGCCACGCCCAGTAGGCATGGCACACCAAAGATCGATCTTATGTGGTAAACCGAGGATTGCCAAGTGGAGACGTCGAAGTGCCCACGTCTGGGGCTTCTCAGGGCAGTCTGAGCGTTCCACAGTGGTTTGACGGCGCGCTCCGGGTTCCCGCTGGCCGGCGGCACCTAGCGTGGCCGTCGCCCCGCGCCCGTGCAGACCGAGCCGCGCGGACCACCGAACGGAGACCACGTGCCCGACGCCACCCGACGCCCGCTCGCCCGCCACGGCCGGCTCCCCCGTCGCCGCGGCTGGGGCACGCTCGCGTCGATCGTGGCCTCCGCCCTCGCGGTCGTGCTGGTGAGCGGGACGAGCGTAGCGGCCATCGCCGGCGCCCAGCTCGCCACGGCGCCGAGGACGGTCAAGCTCAGCACGGACGACCAGAGCACCGCGCAGACGGCCGACATCACCGCGATCAAGGGCGGCGCGAACATCCTGCTGATCGGCAGCGACACCCGCGTCGGGCAGTTCGACTCGAACGAGGACGTCGAGGGCGCCCGCAACGACGTCACGATGCTCATCCACATCTCGCAGGACCACACCCAGCTGACCGCGGTGAGCTTCCCGCGCGACCTCATGGTGCCGATCCCGGCGTGCACGAACCCCGAGACCGGCAAGGCCTACCCCGCGGCCACGTCCGCGCAGTTCAACACGGCGCTCGGGAACGGCGGCGTCTCGTGCGTCGTCGACACGGTCGAGAACCTCACCGGCCTGAGCATCCCGTACGCGGGCCTCATCACGTTCGACGGTGTCATCGAGATGTCGAACGCGCTCGGCGGCGTGGACGTGTGCGTCGCGGACCCGATCAACGACACCTACACCGGGCTCCACCTGACCGCGGGCTCGCACAACCTCGAGGGCTCGGACGCGCTCGCCTTCCTCCGCACGCGGCACGGCGTCGGCGACGGCAGCGACCTCGCCCGCATCAGCTCGCAGCAGGTGTTCCTGTCGGCGCTGCTGCGCAAGGTCACCTCGGACGGGACCCTCTCGAACCCGATCACGCTCTACAAGCTCGCGGGCGCCGCGCTGTCGAACATGACGCTGTCCGACGGCCTCGCGCAGGCACGGACGCTCGTCGGCCTCGCGGGAGCGCTCCGCGGGATGAGCACCGCCAACATGCTGTTCGTGCAGTACCCGGTCGCGGACGACCCGACGAACAGCGCCCGGGTGATCGTCGACCAGGAGGCCGCCCACACCCTCAACGTGGCACTGCAGAACGACCAGAAGACCTCGCTGAGCGACTCGAGCACGGGTCGGGCGTCCGAGGAGTCCGCCAACGCGGGCACCGCGACGGCGTCCCCGTCCGCCGGCACGTCGTCCTCGACCGGCACCTCGTCGTCCGCGGGGTCCGCCGCCGGCACCGGGACGGGCACGGCGTCGGGTGCCGCCACGAGTTCGGCCTCGGCCTCGGCGACGCCGCTGCCGTCCTCGATCACGGGGCAGAGCGCCTCCGAGGAGACCTGCTCCGTCGGCAACGACTGATCAGGGCCACCCCGGCGGCGACTCGGGCCCGCGGCGCGGGTCGGCGGCGCGGGTCGGCGGCGCGGGTCGGCGGCGCGGGTCGGCGG
>NZ_JBFPFM010000050.1:0-18784 GCF_047977705.1 Curtobacterium sp. LFS084 | reverse complement strand
GTCGGCGGGTCGCGCGGGGTCGGCGGGGCGCGCGGGGTCGGCGCGCTCCTCGTCAGCGCCCGACACGGAGCGTGGGCAGGCCGAGCGAGACCGGCCGCGGAGCGTCGGTGGCACCGGCCGTGGTCGGCGTCGGCACCCCGCAGCTCTCGGCCTGGGCCCGGTCCCACGCGTCGCCGGCGCGGGTGCGACGGATCCGCAGGGGCGCGTCGCCGTCGGCGAGGAGGAAGTGCGGCGCCGACCGCGTGACCTCGACCGTGACGACGTCGCCGGGCCGGGGCACGTCGGAGCCGTCCGGCACCGAGAAGTGCACGAGCCGGGAGTCCTCGGCGCGTCCGGACAGCCGCCGGGTCGCGTCGTCCTTCTTGCCTTCGCCGGTCGCGACGAGCACCTCGACCGTGCGGCCGACCTGCTTCGCGTTCTCCTCGGCGGTGATGCGCTCCTGCAGTGCGACGAGTCGCTCGTAGCGTTCCTGCACGACGTCCTTCGGCAGCTGCTCGTCCATCGTCGCCGCGGGGGTTCCCGGACGGATCGAGTACTGGAACGTGAACGCCGACGCGAAGCGCGACTGCTCGACGACGCGCAGGGTGTCCTCGAAGTCGGCGTCGGTCTCACCGGGGAACCCGACGATGATGTCGGTCGAGATCGCCGCGTGCGGGATCTTCGCCCGGACGCGGTCGAGGATGCCGAGGAACCGCTCGCTCCGGTAGCTGCGGCGCATCGCCTTGAGGACCCGGTCCGAGCCGGACTGCAACGGCATGTGCAGCTGCGGCATGACGTTCGGCGTCTCTGCCATGGCGTCGATGACGTCGTCCGTGAAGGCGGCCGGGTGCGGGCTCGTGAACCGGATCCGCTCGAGGCCGTCGATCTGCCCGGCAGCGCGCAGGAGCTTGCCGAAGGCCTGGCGGTCCCCGAACTCGACCCCGTAGGAGTTCACGTTCTGACCGAGCAGCGTCACCTCGATCGCCCCGTCGTCGACGAGCGCCTGGATCTCGGCGAGCACGTCACCCGGTCGGCGGTCCTTCTCCTTGCCGCGGAGTGACGGCACGATGCAGAACGTGCACGTGTTGTTGCAGCCGACCGAGATCGACACCCATCCGCTGTGCGTGGAGTCGCGCTTCGTCGGCAGGGTGGAGGGGAAGACGTCGAGCGACTCGAGGATCTCGATCTGCGCCTCGTCGTTGTGCCGGGCACGTTCGAGCAGGGTGGGCAGCGAGCCCATGTTGTGCGTGCCGAAGACGACGTCGACCCACGGCGCCTTCTCGAGGATGACGTTCTTGTCCTTCTGCGCCAGGCACCCGCCGACCGCGATCTGCATGCCGGGGTGCTCGCGCTTGATGCCCGCGAGCTGCCCGAGGTTGCCGTACAGCCGGTTGTCGGCGTTCTCGCGCACGGCGCACGTGTTGATGACGACGACGTCCGCCTGCTCGCCGTCGGCCGCGACGTAGCCGGCCGCCTGCAGCGACCCGCTCAACCGCTCGGAGTCGTGCACGTTCATCTGGCACCCGTAGGTGCGGACTTGGTAGGTGCGGGGGCGCGCTGCGACGGTGGCCATGGTCGTCCCAGTGTAAAACCGTCTGGACGCTACTCGAAGCGGACGGAACCGCGCGGGCCGGCCGGCGGGCGGCCACCGCCGTCGAGCGCACGCTCGACCGCGATGCGGACGACTCCGCCGTTGTAGCCCTTGCGCATCAGGAACCCGGAGAGCCGACGTTCCGCCGTGGCCCGGTCGAGGCCGCGGAGCTGGCCCGCACGCTTCTGCGCCAGTTCGATCGCGCGGACGAACTCGTCGTCCTCGTCGTCGGCAGCCGCTTCGAGTGCCGCGTCGATCGCTGCCTGGTCGATCCCGCGCCGTCGGAGTTCGGCGACGACCCCTTGCCGGCCGAGACCCTTCCGGTCGTGCAGACGGTCCACGAGGTCGGTCGCGAGTGCCACGTCGTCCACGAGACCGACACGGGTGAGTCGCTGGATCTCGAACTCGACGACGTCCGGGTCGAGGTCGTTCTTCGTCAGCATCGTCCGGAGCTCGGACTCGCTGACGCCCTTGCGCCCGAGAGCACGCATGCTCAGCCGTTCGGCATCCGCGCGCTGTTCGTCGACCGGACGGGGCGCGTCGGCCGGGTCGAGCTCGGCACCGCCGTCGATCGCGAAGACGGACGCGGTCGTGGCGTCCGCGGTGCGGTCGTCGTAGCCGTCCTGCTCAGCGCGGGCACTCCGACCAGAGCCGTCCCCCACGACGGGTGAGAGCCATTCGGCCTGAGCCCTGGCGCCCCGGACCGGCAGCGGAACCGGCGCATCGGCGTCGGCGAGGGTGTCGGCGGGAGTGTCGCTGGCGCCGCCGCTGCCGCGACCGGCGAGGGGTCCGGTGTCAGGACGGTTCGCCCGGTCGTGCGCGGCGGTGTCCGGCGTGGCAGCCGGACCGGCCGCGGGGCGACGGGACCGCGCACCGCGTGCACCGAAGAGGTCGGTGACCGGTGCGAGGCCCTCGTCGCCGTCGTGGTCGGTCGTCACGCGCCCTTGCGCTCCGCGATCTTCGGCGCGATGGAGTCGACGGGCGCCTCGACCGCTTCGGCCGACGCACCGCCGACACCGAGCTTCGCAAGGATCTTGCCCTCGATCTCGGCCGCGATCTCGGGGTTCTGGATCAGGAAGGAACGCGAGTTCTCCTTGCCCTGTCCGAGCTGGTCACCGTCGTAGGTGTACCAGGCACCCGACTTCTTGACGATGCCGTGGTCGACACCGAAGTCGAGCAACGAGCCCTCGCGCGAGATGCCCGTGCCGTACAGGATGTCGAACTCGGCCTGCTTGAAGGGCGGGGCCATCTTGTTCTTCACGACCTTGACGCGAGTGCGGTTGCCGACCGCGTCGGTGCCGCTCTTGAGCGTCTCGATGCGACGGATGTCGAGACGGACCGAGGCGTAGAACTTCAGCGCCTTGCCGCCGGCGGTGGTCTCCGGGCTACCGAAGAACACACCGATCTTCTCGCGCAGCTGGTTGATGAAGATCATCGTGGTCTGCGTCTGGTTGAGGCCACCGGCGAGCTTGCGGAGCGCCTGCGACATGAGTCGGGCCTGCAGACCGACGTGCGAGTCACCCATCTCGCCCTCGATCTCGGCACGGGGCACGAGCGCGGCGACGGAGTCGATGACGACGAGGTCGATGGAACCGGAACGGACGAGCATGTCGGCGATCTCGAGCGCCTGCTCACCGGTGTCCGGCTGGGAGACGAGCAGCGCGTCGATGTCGACACCGAGCTTCTTCGCGTACTCGGGGTCGAGCGCGTGCTCGGCGTCGATGAAGGCTGCGATGCCGCCCGCGCGCTGGGCGTTGGCGATCGCGTGCAGCGTCAGGGTCGTCTTACCCGACGACTCCGGGCCGTAGATCTCGATGATGCGGCCGCGCGGGAGTCCGCCGATGCCGAGCGCGACGTCGAGCGCGACCGACCCCGTCGGGATGGTGGCGACGGGAGCACGCTCGTCCGAGCCGAGGCGCATGACCGTGCCCTTGCCGAACTGGCGGTCGATCTGGGCGAGAGCGGTCTCGAGGGCCTTCTCGCGGTCCTGGGGTGATGGCATGGTGTGCTCCTTCGTGCTCGGTGTCGGCCGCCTGTAGGCTGTCGCGTCCACCCGGCCGATGGTGCAGGGCCGGTGCTTCAGCGACAAGGCTTCGGGCTGTTCCCGTTGACTCGAACCTAGGGCGGGCCACCGACATCACTGCCGACGGCCACGCGATCTGTGGACGAACTCACTGGACAGCGCCGCTGTGGAGGAAGCTACCACCGATCGAACACCCGTTCGAGCAACACGCCGAACAGAGTTTCGGACTCCGTGCGGGATGCGCTCCCGCGCGAGCGACGCGCCCGCCCGCCCGCCGCGCACCCGCCCGCGCCCCGCCTCACTCCCTCGGCTCCGCCAACCCCTTGCCGTGCCGCTTCTCGAGCGGGACGTCCTGCGACTCGCACAGCGCCTCCCACACGCGGCGCGCATCGATCCCCGCGTCGAGTGCCTCGGCCGCCGATCGCCCACCGAGCTCCTCGAGCACGACGTCACGGCTGACGACGGCACCGTACGCATCGCCGAACACCTGGTCGACGGCCCGCCAGAACTCACTCACACGCATCGTTCCAGCGTAGCCACGGCGCCACCCCGCGAACGACGAACGCCCCCGCCGGCGGACCGACGGGGGCGTTCTTCGAAGCGGTGGCGTCAGCGCACCGCGAGGTCGTTGTCGAACTCGGCGACGAGGTCGTCCGGGAGCGTGTCGGGGACCGGGGTGAGTCCCTCGATGACCGCGAGACGGTCACCGACCTCACGCATGATGGTCGAGATCGGGGTGTCCAGCGCGTCCGCGACGGACGCGAGGATCTCCGAGCTGGCTTCCTTCTGCCCGCGCTCGACCTCGCTGAGGTACCCGAGAGCCACGCTGGCCTTGGACGCGACCTGACGGAGGGTCCGGCCCTTCTGCAAGCGGAAGTCCCGCAGAACGTCGCCGATTTCCTGACGAACGAGAACCATGAGAACTCCTCCTCTCTGTCGTCTCCGCGCCCGCTCGGTCCGGGTGGCCGAGTTCGGGTTCAGCAACAGTAGCGTTGCCGGTTGCAGCATGCTAACCACGCTGGCTGCTCTGCTGCTGGAGATTGCGTGAGATGTAACCCAGTGGAAACGGGACCTATTCCCGGCCCCGGATCGTGGACGACATCCGTGCCAGGAGTTCGGAGACGGTCGCCCGTCGGATTGCATCGCGGTCGCCGTCGAGGTGCAGTTCGAAGGACACGGCGCCGTCTGCGTCCGCGATGCCGACGAACACGGTGCCCACGGGCTGACCGTCCTGCGGGTCCGGCCCGGCGACGCCGGTCGTGCTGATCCCCCAGGTCGCGGGCTCGCCGTCGACCGCGAGTGCCTGCCGGACACCGGATGCCATCTGCCGCGCGACCTCGGGGTCGACGGCGCCGTTCGACGCGAGCAGCGCCTCGGAGACACCGAGCACGGTGTGCTTCACGGGCGTCGCGTAGGCCACCACCCCGCCGCGGACCACCGCGCTGGCTCCGGGGACCGCCACGAGCGTCGACACGACGAGGCCGCCGGTGAGCGACTCGGCCACCGCGACGGTCTCCCCCGCGGCCGTCAGCCGGGCGACGAGGTCGCGGGCGACCGCAGCGACGTCGGCCCGGTCGTCGTCCGGGATCACGCCGCGGTCCGGTTGTGCTTCCACGCCTGGTACAGGTAGTCGATCCCGCTGAGGACGGTCGCCAGGAGCGCCGCGGTCATCAGGATGCCGTTCACCCAGTGCGCCCAGTCCCCGACGAGGTTCCACCACGGGAAGAGCGCGGCGGTCAGCGCGACGGCCTGCAGGACGGTCTTGATCTTCCCGCCCCGGCTCGCCGGGATCACCCGGTCGGAGAGGACCGCGAAGCGGAACACCGTGATGCCGATCTCACGCACCATGATCAGCAGGGTCACGTACCAGGGCAGCTCGCCGAGGATCGACAGGGCGACGAGCGCCCCACCGATGAGGACCTTGTCGGCGATCGGGTCGACGAGCTTCCCGAAGTCGGTGACGAGGTTCTGCCGCCGGGCGATGATCCCGTCGGCGCTGTCCGTCACGATCGCCACGACGAAGACGACGGCCGCCCAGATGCGCAGCGACCCGTCGGCACCGGCATCCGTCAACAGCAGCACGAAGAACAGCGGCGCCATGAGGATGCGCACGACCGTGATGATGTTCGCGACGTTGCCCGTCGACGCCGGGCCGGGGCCCTTGCGCAGGAGCCGGCCGCGCCACGGGAAGCGTGCGCCGTGCGTGGTCTCCGTGCTGTCCGAGGCGGTCATCGCACTCACTCCCTGCCCGTCAGTCCCCACGCGTCCTCATCGGGCTCGTCGTCGACCTCATCGTACCCGCGGGTCATGTCCGCCACCGGATCGGAACCGTACCGGTCGGTGTCGCCGGTCGGCGCGGACGGCGACGTCGGGACCGCGGCGGCCGGAGTGCCACCAGGACCGCCGGCAGGGGCGGGGGCGGCCGCTGCGGCACCCGCCGGTGGCTCCTCGCCCCGGAGCTTCGCGAGCACGGCCGGCAGCTGGTCGGTCGTCACGAGGACGTCGCGCGCCTTCGAGCCCTCGGAGGGCCCGACGATGTCGCGGGACTCCATGAGGTCCATGAGTCGTCCGGCCTTGGCGAACCCGACTCGGAGCTTCCGCTGCAGCATCGAGGTCGACCCGAACTGCGTCGACACGACCTGCTCGACGGCCGCGAGCAGCAGTTCGAGGTCGTCGCCGATGTCCGCGTCGATCTCCTTGCGCTCGACCACGGCCTGGACGTCCTGCCGGTACTCCGGGCGGGCCTGCCGGGTGACGTGCTGGACGACCTCGGCGACCTCGCTCTCCTGCACCCAGGCGCCCTGCACGCGCAGGGACTTCGAGGACCCCATCGGCAGGAAGAGCGCGTCGCCCTGGCCGATGAGCTTGTCGGCGCCCGGCTGGTCGAGGATGACCCGGGAGTCGGTGACGCTCGTCACCGCGAACGCGATGCGCGACGGCACGTTGGCCTTGATCAGTCCGGTGATGACGTCGACCGACGGGCGCTGCGTCGCGAGCACCAGGTGGATGCCGGCGGCTCGGGCGAGCTGGGTGATGCGGACGATCGACTCCTCGACGTCACGGGGCGCGACGAGCATCAGGTCCGCGAGCTCGTCGACGACGACGAGCAGGTACGGGTAGGGCTTGAGCTTCCGCTCGCTGCCCGCGGGCAGGATGATCTCGTTGTTGGCGATCGCCTTGTTGAAGTCGTCGACGTGCCGGAACCCGAACGACGCCAGGTCGTCGTACCGCATGTCCATCTCCTTCACGACCCACTGCAGCGCCTCGGCAGCCTTCTTGGGGTTCGTGATGATGGGCGTGATGAGGTGCGGGACGCCGGCGTAGATCGAGAGCTCGACGCGCTTCGGGTCGACGAGGACCATGCGGACCTCGGACGGCTTCGCGCGCATGAGCAGCGAGGTGATCATCGAGTTGATGAACACCGACTTGCCGGACCCCGTGGAGCCGGCGACGAGCAGGTGCGGCATCTTCGCGAGGTTCGCCACGACGAAGCCACCCTCGACGTCCTTGCCGACGCCGATGGTCATCGGGTGCTTGGACTTCCGTGCCGCGTTCGACCGCAGCACGTCGCCGAGGGACACCGTCTCGCGGTCGGTGTTCGGGATCTCGACACCGATCGCGCTCTTGCCCGGGATCGGCGAGAGGATGCGGACCTCGTTCGAGGCGACCGCGTACGACAGGTTCTTGGACAGCGCGGTGACCCGCTCCACCTTCACGCCGGGGCCGAGCTCGATCTCGTACCGGGTGACGGTCGGGCCGCGCGAGAAGCCGGTGACCTTCGCGTCCACCTTGAACTCGGTGAGGACGCTCGTGATCGCGGCGACGATGTCGTCGTTGGCCTGGCTGCGGGCGACGGACGGCGTGCCGGAGCTCAGCGTCGTCGCGGCGGGCAGCCGGTACGGAGCGGCAGGGTCCTCGTCGGGGCCGGCGACCGGGGGCAGACCGTCCGCGTCGTCCGTGGCGTCGAGCTGGGGTTCCTCGACCGGGAGCGACGGGGACACCACCGGCGACACCGCGGCGTCCGGACGGACGACCTCGGCCGCGGCGGGACGCTCCGGCACGGGGGTCCCGAAGTCGCGGAGCGCCTGCTCGGCGATCTCGAGGTCTTGTTCGACCGAGTCGTTGAGGTTGACCGAGCCCGGCTCGGCCGGTGTGTGGTCGACGAGGCCGGCCGCGGCACCGGCATCGGAACCCGCGGCGGGGGCGGCCGCCGGGGGCACGGTCGACGTCGCGCCGCTGATCACGGGGCTGTCGTACGCGGGGTCCTCTTCGCGGCCGGACTTGTTGCGGCGCCACCACGGCACGGTGCCGCCGTCGGCGTCTGCCTCGGCCGCCGCGCGCTCGTCGTCGAAGCCGAGGTCGTCGAAGAGCTGGAAGTCGGTGTCGCCCTTCGCGCCCCGCTTCTTCGTCGGCTTCGTCCGCGTCGCGGGCGTCTCGGCGACGGGTTCGTCCGTCTCGGTCGCCGGGGCCGGCGCGCCGAACAGGTACGCGTAGAGCTCGTGCAGGCGTCGGCCGATCTTGTTCGGCGGCGTCTTGGTGATGATGAAGAGCGAGAGCACGAGGAGCAGCACGGCGACCGGCACCGCCACCCACTCGGTGGCGACCGCGACCAACCAGGCGATGACGACCCAGCCGATCACGCCGCCGGCCGTCGCCAGCGCGGGCATGCCGTCCGAGGCGCGCGGCTGGCCGCCGAACACGTGGCAGAGCGCCGCGATCGAGACGAGCAGCAGCCCGAGGCCGATCCCGATCCGGGTGTTGTCGTGCACGGAGGCCGGGTGCCGGAAGAGCCAGCCGGCGAAGACGACCATGATCACGGGCAGCGCGAACGCGAGTCGTCCGAACAGGCCGCCGAACGTGTAGGCGTCGAGCGCGACCGAGACCGCGTTCGTCGGGTTGAGCCACTCGACCACGGCGCCGGCCACCGCGAGCACGAACAGCAGGAACGGGAAGCCGTCGCGTCGCTGGTCCTTCTCGAGGGTCTCGGTGCCGAGCAGCCGGAAGACCGCGCCGACGCCGTGCGCCATCGCGAGCCAGAACGTCACCAGGGGGTTCTGCTCGCGGAAGACCGGACCGGGGGCCGCCGGTGGGAGCTTCTTCGTCGTGGCCTGGGTGCGCGACGTCCCGCGCGTCCCGCTCCCACGGGACGACGAGGACGCGCGTGAGCGCGTGGTCGACTTGGTGCCTCCGGCCATGGGCAGAACCCTAAGCCCCACGCAGGACATTCCGAGGAAGCCCCGCCGCGGATGCGGTCCCCGGCGCGCGCACGCGGGTTGCAGACTCCGCCGGACGTGCCAGGAGGCGCGGCGCGCGTTCCCGACGGAACGTGCACCGCGCCTCCTGGACGGTCTCGGATGCGGCCGACGCGACGTGCGCGTCGGCCGCGGCGCGTCACGCCTCGATGACCACCGGAACGATCATCGGCCGCCGACGGTGCTTCGTGTTCACCCAGCGGCCCACGGTCCGGCGGACGACCTGCCCGAAGGCATGCCCGTCGCGCGTGCCGTTCGCGGCCGCCTCGGCCAGGGCCTTCGCGATCTGCGGACGGACGTCGTCGAAGACCGAGTCGTCCTCGGCGAAGCCGCGCGACTGGATCTCCGGGCCGACGACACACTGGCCGGTGGTGAAGTCCACCGCGGCGAAGATCGAGATGAAGCCCTCCTCCGCCAGGACCCGACGGTCCTTGAGGTCGGCGTCGGTGATCTCGCCGACGGTCGACCCGTCGACGTAGACGTACCCGATGTCGAGCTGTCCGGCGACCGTGGCGACGCCGTCCTTCAGGTCGACGACGATGCCGTCCTGGCCGAGGATGACGTTGCGCGGCGGGACACCGGTCTGGATCGCGAGGTCCGCGTTGGCGTACAGGTGGCGGTGCTCGCCGTGCACGGGCAGGACGTTGCGCGGACGCAGGATGTTGTAGCAGTAGAGCAGCTCGCCGGCAGATGCGTGCCCGGAGACGTGCACCTTCGCGTTGCCCTTGTGCACGACCTTCGCGCCGAGCTTGGTGAGCCCGTCGATCACGCGGTACACGGCGTTCTCGTTGCCGGGGATCAGCGACGAGGCGAGGATGACGGTGTCGCCCTCGCCGATCTCGATCTGGTGCTCGAGGTTCGCCATGCGGGCCAGCACGGCCATCGGCTCGCCCTGGGACCCGGTCGACATGTAGACGATCTGGTCGTCGGGGACGTTCTTCGCCTTCTTCGTGTCGATGAGCACGTTCTCGGGCACCCGGAGGTAGCCGAGGTCGGCGGCGATGGTCATGTTGCGGATCATCGAGCGACCCATGAACGCGACCTTGCGGTTCGCGGCCGCGGCGGCGTCGAGCACCTGCTGCACGCGGTGGACGTGCGACGAGAAGCTCGCCACGACGACCTTCTTGCGCGCGCGCGTGATGATGTTCTCGAGCACCGGTCCGATGTCGCGCTCGGGCGCGGTGAACCCGGGCACATCGGCGTTGGTGGAGTCCGGCAGGAACAGGTCGACGCCCTGTTCGCCGAGCCGCGCGAAGGCACGCAGGTCGGTGATGCGGTCGTCGAGCGGGAGCTGGTCCATCTTGAAGTCGCCCGTGTGCAGGACCCGACCGGCGGGGGTCGTGATCGCGACGGCGAGGGCGTCCGGGATGGAGTGGTTCACGGCCACGAACTCGAGGTGGAACGGGCCGAGCTGCTCGGTCTGGTCCTCGGCCACGACGAGCGTGTACGGCTTGATCCGGTGTTCCTTGAGCTTCGCCTCGACGAGCGCGAGGGTCAGCGTGGAGCCGATCAGGGGGATGTCGCCCTTGAGCTTCAGCAGGTACGGAACGGCGCCGATGTGGTCCTCGTGACCGTGCGTGAGCACGACACCGAGGACGTCGTCGAGACGGTCCCGGATCGGCGAGAAGTCCGGCAGGATCAGGTCGACGCCCGGCTGGTGCTCCTCGGGGAAGAGCACACCGGCGTCGACGACGAGCAGCTTGCCCTCGTACTCGTAGACGGTCATGTTGCGACCGATCTCGCCGAGTCCCCCGACGGGGATGACGCGGAGGGTGCCGGGTTCGAGCGGCTGCGGTGTGGAGATCTGTGTGGGCATTCGGTCCTACGGATTCGGGCGACACGCGGGGAGCGTGCCGCGGTGTTCGCTAGCGGGTGGTGCCTGGCACCTTCGGTAGAGCACCGCCGGCCGCTGCGTTGCGGTCGGGGCGGAAGTTGGAGAAGTCGGCGCCCGGGATGTCCCGGACGGCCTCGAGCGAGGTCTCGATGGCGTACGCCTCGGAGTCCTCGGGACCGACGAGCGGCAGGCGCACGCGGGGGCTGCCGATGCGACCGAGCCCGTGCAGCACGTACTTCGCCGCGACGGTCCCCGGGACGTGGGTCATGATCGCACGGACGAGGGGTTCGACGCGCTTGTGCTCGGCGGTCGCGGTGGCGAGGTCGCCGCGGTTCACGGCGTCGACGATGGTGCGGTACGGCGTGCTCGTGATGTTCGCGGTCACGCCGATGAGCCCCGTCGCGCCGATCGACAGGTGCGGGAGCACGTTCGTGTCGTCGCCGGAGAAGTACATGAGGTCGGTGTTGTTGAGCACCCGGGACACCTCGGCGAAGTCGCCCTTGGCGTCCTTCACGGCGAGGATGTTCGGGTGGTGCGAGGCCCGCACGATCGTCTCGTACGTGATCGGGATGCCCGTGCGTCCGGGGATGTCGTACAGGATCACCGGCAGGTCGGTGGCGTCGGCGATCATCCGGAAGTGGGTGAGCACGCCGGACTGGGTCGGCTTGTTGTAGTACGGCGTGACGATCATCACGCCGTCGGCGCCGGCCCGCTCGCTCTGCTTGTACAGGTGGATCGCGTGCGCGGTCTCGTTCGAGCCGCCGCCGGTGATGATCTTCGCGCGCCCCGCGGCGACGGACTTGCCGACCTCGACGAGCCGGAGCTTCTCGGGGTCGGTGAGCGTCGACGTCTCGCCGGTCGTCCCGGTGACGACGATGCCGTCGGCGCCGGCCGTGATGCAGTCGTCGATGTGCTGCTCGACGCCGGGCCAGTCGACCTCGCCGTCAGCCGTGAACGGGGTCACGAGGGCGACGAGGACCTGGCCGAAGGGATTCTCACGCGGGGACACGGGCACCAGCGTACCGGGGATGCGCGCGGGGGCTGCCGTCCGCGTGGACGGTGCGGTCCGGAGCGCGGGGGCCGGGAGGCGCGGCGCGGCCCCGGCTCGCATGCTGCGGCCGTGCGGCACGCGCCGAGCGCGGCACCCGGCGCTACGCGCGTCGGCGCCACTCGAGGAAGCGGTACCGCGTCCCTTCGACGCGCGACTCCTGCCACGGGCCCTCGTCGGCCAGGACCCAGGCGTCGTCGAGCTCCGGCGCGACGGTGTCGCCCGGGACCTCGACGTCGATGACCGTCTCGGACACGCGGTCGGCGAAGGGCACCCCCGCGGCGTACACCTGCCCGCCGCCCATGATCCACACCGGCTCGTCCGTGTCGAGCGCGGTCGCGAGGTCGTGCACCACCTCGGCTCCGGACGCGGCCTCGGACGTCGCCCACGCGGCGTCCCGGGTCAGCACGACGTTCCGGCGCCCCGGCAGCGGTCGGAAGCGTTGCGGCAGCGAGTCCCACGTCCGACGGCCCATGACCACGGTGGCGTCACCCGTCACCTGTCGGAAGTGCGCGAGGTCCTCCGGCACGTGCCACGGCATCCCGCCGTCCGCGCCGATGACGCCGTTCGTCGCGCGCGCCCAGACCATGCCGACACCCCGGACGGGCTCGGCCCACGAGGACGACATCAGACGGCGACCGCGGCCCGGATCGCCGGGTGGTGGTGGTACCCGACGACCGTGAAGTCCTCGTACTCGTAGTCGTCGATCGAGGCACGCGGCGCGAGCTCGAGCGTCGGCAGCGCGTACGCCGTGCGGGACAGCTGCTCCTCGACCTGCTCGACGTGGTTGTCGTAGACGTGGCAGTCGCCGCCGGTCCACACGAACTCGCCGACCTCGAGGCCGGTCTGCGCCGCGATCATGTGGGTGAGCAGCGCGTACGAGGCGATGTTGAACGGGACACCGAGGAACATGTCCGCGCTCCGCTGGTAGAGCTGGCACGAGAGCTTGCCGTCCACGACGTAGAACTGGAAGAAGGCGTGGCACGGGGCGAGGGCCATCTCGGGGATGTCGGCGACGTTCCATGCCGAGACGATCAGGCGGCGCGAGTCCGGGTTCGTTCTGATCTGCTCGATGACCTGCGCGATCTGGTCGACGTGCTCCCCCGACGGCGTCGGCCACGAGCGCCACTGCACGCCGTAGACCGGTCCGAGGTCGCCGTCCTCGTCCGCCCACTCGTTCCAGATCCGGACGCCGTGCTCCTGCAGCCAGCGGGCGTTACCGTCGCCGCGCAGGAACCACAGCAGTTCGTACGCCACCGACTTGAAGTGCACGCGCTTCGTGGTGACGAGCGGGAAGCCCTCCGCCAGGTCGTACCGGAGCTGCGCGCCGAAGAGGCTGCGGGTGCCGGTCCCGGTGCGGTCGCCCTTCGGTGTCCCCTCGGTCAGGACGCGTCGCAGCAGGTCCTCGTAGGGGGTCGGAACGGAGGCGTCGGGCAGCACGGTCTCGGTCACACGAAGAGCCTACGTCCGTTGAGTACGGTGAGCGACATGACACCGCCCCTCTCGATCCTGGTCGCCGGCGCGTCCGGCTTCATCGGCACGCCCCTCGTCCACGCCCTGCGCGAGGCGGGCCACCACGTCACCACGCTGGTGCGACGCGAACCGCGCACCGCGAGCGAGTTCCGCTGGTCCCCCGGCTCCCGGAAGCTCGATCCCGCGATCCTCGACGGGGCCGACGTCGTGATCAACCTCGCCGGGGCGAACATCGGCAAGCTCCCCTGGACCGAGTCGTACAAGCAGGAGATCCTCCGCTCGCGGGTCTCCGCCACCGACACGCTGGTCGAGGCGATGCGCCGCGCGACGAACCCGCCGGCCCTGTTCCTGTCCGGGTCGGCCTCCGGCGTGTACGGCGACCGCCCCGCCGACGTGCTCGCCGACGACGCAGCCGCCGGCACGGGCTTCCTCGCCGAGGTCTGCACCGCCTGGGAGGCCGCCGCGAACGCCGCACCGGACGCGGTCCGCGTGGTGACGCTCCGTACCGGCATCGTGGTCGGCAAGGGCGGCGGCGCGCTCGCCCCCCTCGTCCCGCTCACGAAGGCCGGCATGGGCGGTCGGCTCGGCACCGGCGGACAGTACTGGCCGTGGATCGCGCTCGAGGACGAGGTCGGCGCGATCGTGCACCTGGCGACGAGCCCGGACGCAGCCGACGTCGTCGGGCCCGTGAACCTCGCCGGCCCCGAGGCCGCCGTGTCCGACCGCATCACCAAGCGCGTCGCCGAGGACCTGCACCGGCCCTACCTGTTCCGGATCCCCGAGTTCGCGCTCCGGCTCCTGCTGCAGCAGGCCGCCGACGAGATGCTCCTGTCGAACCAGCAGATGGTGCCGACGAAGCTGCTGGAGTCCGGGTACGCGTTCCGGTACCAGCGCGCCGAGGACGCGGTCGACGCCGCGTTCTGACGCGACCGGCTGACGGATTGAAGGCGCGGAGCGGGCCCGCACCGCGCCTCCCGTCAGGACACGCGTGCCCTGGTGAGCGCTTCGCGCATCGCGGCCCGCGCCCGCTTGCGGTCACCGGCGGCGTCGTAGACGACGCCGAGGCGGTACCAGCCGCGCCAGTCGGCCGGATCGTCCTCGACGGCGGCCCGGTACTGCGGGAAGAGCTCGTCGGCCGCCTCACGCATGGGGCGACCCGATGGCCGGACCGGCACGACGTCGGCCGGGGCCCCGCCCTCGCGCTCCAGCCGGGCGCCGAGCCGCGTGATGCGCAGCCCGAAGCGGAACTCGAGCACGAGCAGCAGCGCGCCGATCGCCGCGACGACGAAGAGCGCGACACCGATGCCGATGCCGATCGGGATGCCGGTCGCGATGAACGCCACCGCGCGCTGCCCGACGAGGACGATGTAGAGCGCGAGGAGCAGCGCCATGAGCGCGGCGCCCCAGAAGGGCGAACGGAGCAACCGGGGCAGGCGCACGGCGTCAGCCGATGCCGAGGACGCTGCCGAGGCCGACCGTGAGGCCGCGCATCGAGCCCACGGCGGACAGTGCCGCCCGGATGCCGGCGACGTAGGCGACGTCGTCGTTGGTGTCGTGCCGGATGGTCAGGGTCTCGCCGGGGCCGCTCAGCACCACGTCCTGCACGGCCGTCACGCCCGGCAGCCGGAGCGAGTGGATCGGGACGCTCGCGACCTGCTGCCCGCGAGCGCGCTGGTCGACGTGGGGTGCGTCGACCGGACCGACCTCGCGGCGGGCGTCGGCGATGAGCTCGGCGGTGCGGACGGCGGTGCCGGACGGGGAGTCGATCTTGCCGGCGTGGTGCGTCTCGACGATCTCCACCGAGGGGAACCACGGTGCGGCGATGGTCGCGAGGTGTGTGCCGAGGACCGACCCGATCGAGAAGTTCGGGACCACGAAGACGCCCTGCTCCGGGCGTTCCTCGAGCCCCGCACGGAGCGTCGCGAGTCGGGCGCCGGACCACCCGGACGTGCCGACGAGCACGTTGGCGCCGCTCGCGAGGGCGTTGTCCACGATCGCCGGGCTGAGGGCCGGGACGGTCACGTCCACCACGATCGCCGCCCCGCCGAACACGTCGGGCCCGGCTTCGTGCGCACCGTCCTTCGAGGACAGGCTCGTGACGAGCTCGAAGTCGGGCAGTTCCTCGACGACGGCGGCCACGAGGCCCCCGAGACGACCGGTGGCGCCGACGACGGCGACGGGAGTGACCATGCCCACCATCCTAGGATCGACGCATGACGCTCGAGGTCAGGACCGTGCCGGCAGACACCCCCGAGGTCGACGCGCTGCTCGACGCATACCTCGACGAACGCGAGGCCACGTTCCCGAGCGCGCAGGGCTCCTACGCCAGGAAGCGGACCCCCGCGGCCGAGTTCACCCCGCCACGCGGCACCTTCGTCGTCGCGTCCGAGGACGGCCGGGCCGTCGGGTGCGGCGGGCTGCGGCGGATCGCGGACGACGGCGACGACGTCCGGTTCGAGGTGAAGCACGTGTTCGTGACCCCGGACGGCCGCGGGCACGGGGTGGCGACGGCGGTGATGGACGCGCTCGAGGCCGGTGGGGCGGCGCTCGGCGCGACCGCGATCGTGCTCGACACGAACGACTCCCTCGTCGCCGCGGGGGCGATGTACCGGAGTCGGGGCTACGAGCGGGTGCCCGCGTTCAACGACAACCCGAACGCGACCGCCTGGTACCTCAAGCCGGTGCGCTGAGGCGGGTCGCGCCTCCTGGACGGCCCCGCGGCGGCGGCCGCTAGACGGGCTGGCCCACCGGCAGCCCGGTGCGGAGCTCGACCGGCAGGTGCGCCAGGTCGTTCAGCGCGACCACCTCGGCCGGCTTGGCCGATCGGATCCGGATGATGGTGAGCGCCGTGTGCGCGACGTTCGTCCCCATCCAGCGCCACTCCGGTGCCTGGAACGCCTCGCGCACGAACCAGCCGATGACGGCGTTGTGGGTGATGAGCAGGTCGTGCCGGTCCTCGCGCGCCGGGGTGAACCACTCGGCGACCGCGTCGCCCATCTGGGCCTGGCCGGCGATGATCTCCTCTTCGGTGATGCCGCCGTACCAGCCCTGGTACGCGTGCGGCATGTCCGGCGTCGGTCCGGAGGGGATGCAGTCGAAGAGCAGCGTCGAGGGTTCCGGTTCGATCGCCGGCAGGCGCTGCGCCAGGAAGGACGCGGTCTCGCTCGGCGCCTCGAGCGGCGAGTGGTAGACGCCGTCGAAGGGCACGCCGCCGAGGCGGTCCGCGACGAGCATCGCCTGACGCTTGCCGCGTTCGGACAGCCGGCCGTCCCGGAGTCCGTGTTCCGCGTCCTGGTGCTCACCGTGTCGGACGAGGTAGAGGTAGTGCGACATGTCGGTGCTCAACCGCCGATCCCGATCGCTTCCGCGAGTTCGTCCTGCTGCACCGCGCCGACCACCGAGGTGATCGTGGGGCGGGTCAGGAGGTCACGGGCCAGCTCGAGGACGTCGTCGGTGGTGACCTGGTCCACCCGCTCGAGGGCGGTGGCGAGGTCGGTGAACTCCCCCGTGCCGAGCTCGGAGCGGCCGAGCCGGGTCATCCGGGCGTCGGAGTCCTCGAGCGAGAGCGTGAGCGCACCCTCGATCTGCCCCTTCGCGCGGCGCAGCTCGTCGCTCGTGATGCCGTCGTCGACCATGCGGCGGAACTCGGCGTCGACGATCTCGATGACACCGGCGACGTTGTCGGGCGCACATCCGGCGTAGACGCCGAAGGCGCCGTTGTCGAGGTAGGCGGGCGCGAAGGAGCTCACCGCGTAGGCGAGCCCGCGGCGCTCGCGGACCTCTTGGAAGAGGCGCGAGCTCATGCCGCCGCCGAGCACGGCGTTCAGGACGCTGAGGACCGGACGCCGCTCGTCGCGGAGGTCGAGGCCCTGCGAGCCGCGCAGCATCGAGACCTGCTCGGTCGGACGGTGCACGACCGAGAGCTTCGGGACGGCGGGGTCGGCGACGGGCTGCGGCGAGCGGCGTGCCAGCGGGGAGGCCTTGGGCGCCCCCTGGAACTCGGCCTCCACCAGCGCGCAGAACCGGTCGTGGTCGACCGCTCCGGCCGCGGTGACGACGATGCCGTTCGGGGCGTAGTGCTCGCGGTAGTGGGCGAGCACCTCGTCGCGCTGCACGGCGCGGATGCTCTCGGGCGTGCCGCCGATCGGTCGGCCGAGGGCGTGCCCGTCGAACGCGGCGGCGAAGAACGCCTCGCCCGCGACGTCGGCCGGGTCGTCGGCCGCCATCGCCAGCTCTTCGAGGATGACCCCGCGCTCGACGTCGAACGCGGCCTCGTCGAGGACGGACCCCGTGACCATGTCACCGATGACCGCGACGGCCATCGGGACGTCGGCGTCCCGGACCCGCGAGTAGTAGCAGGTGTACTCCTTGGCGGTCGCGGCGTTGTGCTCGCCGCCGACGGAGTCGAACGAGATCGCGATGTCGAGCGCGGAGCGGGTCGCGGTGCCCTTGAACAGCAGGTGCTCGAGGAAGTGCGTCGAGCCGTACTGGCCGTCGCGCTCGTCGCGGGATCCCACCCCGACCCAGAAGCCGAGGCTCGTCGAACTGGCCCCCGGCATGGACTCGGTCAGGACCCGCACGCCGGACGGGAGGACGGTTCGGCGGACGAAGGCGCCCCCGGACGTCAGGAACGACGTGTCCGGGGCCTCGAGCGGCAACGGCACTGGGTGGTTCATCGCAGACGAGCCTACTGACCCCGGAGCGGCCATCGCCCAGTTTCCACAGGCACCCGGCCTGTCACTCGAAGTGGGGTACAGAAATAGAGGATAGAAAGACTCGTCTGTCTGTCCTCACTGTGGTACAGTTTCGTCACCGGATCGGAAGCCCCCCTAAATTCCGATCCGGTGGCTCGGGACATCAGTCCTCACGCGGTACGAGTCCCCCCGCTCCGCCGCGGAGCCGATGAGTCCAAGGAGAGCCACGCTGTGACGGTCGATTCCCCCCAACCGACCGTCCAGCGTCTCCCTGGCCCGAGCACGAACCTCGCGTCGCCGGACGGGTCGAGCGTCCCCCCGGCTCCCCGCTCCGGCGGCGCGAAGGTCCGTATCCTCGAGACCGCGACGCGGCTCTTCTACGAGGAGGGCATCCACGGCGTCGGCGTCGACCGTCTCATCTCCGAGGCGAGCGTCACGAAGGCGACGTTCTACAAGCACTACGGGTCGAAGGACAACCTGATCCTGGCCTACATCCGGACGCAGCACGAGCGCGTGCAGCAACGGATGGAGCAGCTCATCACCGACGCCGGCTCCCCCGAGGCCGCCGTGCGTGCGTGGGTCGCCGCCCTCACCGACGAGGTGAACGACCCCGAGTTCCGCGGCTGCGCGTTCCTCAACGCGGCGGCCGAGTACCACGATGCGCGCGACCCCGTCCGCGAGGTCGTCGCCATGCACCGTGACTGGTACACGGAGCGGCTGGCCGACCTGCTGCAGGCATCGGGCCACGCGCTCCCCGGCGACGGCGCGGACGAGCTCATGCTCGCGCGCGACGGCGCCATGTCCGGCGCGTACGCCGGCGACGCGATCGCGGCGACGGCGGCCCTCGGCCGCGTCGTCGAGCGCGTGCTCGCGGCCTGACGGCGCGGCGG